>NZ_JBSGUP010000092.1:0-18089 GCF_053607985.1 Streptomyces sp. NPDC055078 | reverse complement strand
CCCCACCGGGCGGTGGGGGGCGCAGTAGGGGAAAAGCGCTGATCAGACCTGATCAAACCGTCAGAGTGCGCGGTTTGAAAGTCGGCCGGGAGGCTTCATAAGCGGCGATGTCGCCTTCGTTCTGGAGGGTGAGACCGATGTCGTCGAGCCCGTTCAGCAGCCGCCAGCGGGCGTTCTCGTCCAGCTCGAAATCGGCGGTGACACCCGCCGCGCGGACCTGGCGGGACTCCAGGTCGACGGTGATCTCGACGGTGGGGTCGGCCTCGGTCAGCGCCCAGAGCCGGTCGACGGTCTCCTGGGGCAGAACGACGGTCAGCAGACCGTTCTTGAGCGAGTTGCCCCGGAAGATATCGGCGAACCGGGACGAGATGACGGTCTTGAAGCCGAAGTTCTGCAGTGCCCAGACGGCGTGCTCACGCGAGGAGCCCGTACCGAAGTCGGGACCCGCCACGAGCACGCTGGCCCCCTGGCGCTCGGGCAGGTTGAGCACAAAGGTCTCGTCCCTGCGCCACGCCTCGAAGAGGCCGTCCTCGAAGCCGTCGCGGGTGACCTTCTTCAGCCAGTGGGCCGGGATGATCTGGTCGGTGTCGACATTGCTGCGGCGCAGCGGTACGGCCCGCCCGGTGTGTGCGATGAAAGCTTCCATGGTTCCTCAGACTCCCGCGGGTGCGGCTGCTGCTTCGGATTCGGACAGATCGGCCGGGGAGGCCAGATGGCCCAGTACCGCGGTGGCCGCGGCGACCTGGGGCGATACCAGATGGGTCCGCCCGCCCTTGCCCTGCCTGCCCTCGAAGTTACGGTTGGAGGTGGACGCGGAGCGCTCGCCGGGAGCCAGTTGGTCGGGGTTCATCCCCAGACACATCGAACAGCCCGCGTGTCGCCATTCTGCGCCCGAGGCGGTGAAGACCTTGTCCAGACCCTCCTGAACGGCCTGGAGCGCGACCCGGACGGACCCGGGGACCACCAGCATCCGTACGCCGTCGGCGACTTTGCGGCCGTCCAGGATCGCGGCGGCGGAGCGCAGGTCCTCGATACGTCCGTTGGTGCACGAACCTACGAAGACGGTGTCGACCCTGATGTCCCGCAGCGGCTGGCCCGCGGTCAACCCCATGTACTCCAGGGCCTTTTCGGCGGCGAGCCGCTCCGAAGCGTCCTCGTACGAAGCCGGGTCGGGGACCGAGGTGGACAGGGGCGCACCCTGGCCGGGGTTGGTGCCCCAGGTGACGAACGGCGCCAGCTCCCCGGCGTCGATGAACACCTCGGCGTCGAAGACGGCGTCGTCGTCGGTCCTCAGGGTCTCCCAGTACGCGACCGCCGCGTCCCAGTCCGCGCCCTCGGGAGCGTGGTCACGGCCGCGCAGATACTCGAAGGTGGTCCGGTCGGGGGCGATCATGCCCGCGCGGGCGCCCGCCTCGATCGACATGTTGCAGATGGTCATCCGGGCCTCCATCGAGAGTTTCTCGATGGCCGAGCCGCGGTATTCCAGGATGTAGCCCTGGCCGCCGCCGGTGCCGATCCTGGCGATGATCGCCAGGATGAGGTCCTTGGCGGTCACATCGTGGGGCAGCTCGCCCTCGACGGTGATCGCCATGGTCTTGGGGCGGGCCAGCGGCAGCGTCTGGGTGGCGAGGACGTGCTCGACCTGGGAGGTGCCGATGCCGAAGGCCAGCGCGCCGAACGCGCCGTGCGTGGAGGTGTGCGAGTCGCCGCAGACCACGGTGGTCCCGGGCTGGGTCAGCCCGAGCTGCGGCCCGACGACATGGACGACGCCCTGCTCGACATCGCCGAGCGGGTGCAGCCGTACGCCGAACTCCGCGCAGTTCTTGCGCAGGGTCTCCAACTGGACGCGGGAGACCGGGTCGGCGATGGGCTTGTCGATGTCGAGGGTCGGGGTGTTGTGGTCCTCGGTGGCGATGGTGAGGTCGAGCCGGCGCACCTGGCGACCGCCCAGGCGCAGCCCGTCGAAAGCCTGGGGACTGGTCACCTCGTGCAGCAGGTGCAGATCGATGTAGAGCAGGTCGGGCTCACCATCGGCGCGCCGGACGACATGGTCGTCCCAGACCTTCTCCGCGAGTGTCCTACCCATCGCTTTCCCTCCGGCCGGCGGCGGTGCCGGCACTCCTAGAGATCTTGATTGCGGACCGGTGGTGCGCGGGCCGCCTCTACAGCCTGGCGGGTTCCCGGAAAATTTGAACTTGCGTTTCACAGTGTGAGACGCGAGTATCGTTTCATGGACAACTCTAGCGGCGTCGGCGTTCTCGACAAGGCGGCTCTGGTTCTGAGCGCACTGGAGTCCGGTCCGGCCACCCTCGCCGGGCTGGTCGCGGCGACCGGGCTCGCGCGGCCCACGGCCCACCGGCTCGCGGTGGCCCTCGAACACCACCGCATGGTGGCGAGGGACATGCAGGGCCGTTTCATCCTGGGTCCCAGGCTGGCGGAGCTGGCCGCCGCGGCGGGCGAGGACCGGCTGCTGGCCACGGCAGGCCCGGTGCTCACGCATCTGCGCGATGTGACCGGCGAGAGCGCGCAGCTCTACCGCCGCCAGGGAGACATGCGTATCTGTGTGGCGGCGGCGGAGCGGCTGTCCGGACTGCGGGACACCGTGCCGGTGGGCTCCACGCTGACGATGAAGGCCGGCTCCTCGGCCCAGATCCTGATGGCCTGGGAGGAGCCGGAGCGCCTGCACCGCGGCCTTCAGGGCGCGCGCTTCACGGCGACGGCGCTCTCGGGCGTACGGCGCAGGGGCTGGGCGCAGTCGATCGGCGAGCGCGAGCCGGGCGTGGCCTCGGTCTCCGCGCCGGTACGCGGCCCGTCGAACCGCGTGGTGGCCGCCGTTTCCGTCTCGGGGCCGATCGAGCGCCTGACCCGCCACCCGGGCCGGATGCACGCCCAGGCGGTGATCGACTCCGCCGCCCGGCTGAGCGAGGCCCTGCGCCGCAGCGGCTGACACCCGGCGGCGCGCGGGGCGCTCCCGTAAGCCCGGGGGCACTCCCGTATCCGGGGGACTCCCGCATCCCGGGGCAGAACTCCCGTATCGCATATCCCGGTTGAGCGTCCGCACGCTCGGCGAACCGGCGGCGGTACGGGGAGTCAGCGTACGGGGAGTCGGCGGTACGGAGAGTTCCGCACCCACCGGCCACGGCAACGGCACATGACTGAGCCCTCCGCATCGCTGCGAAGGGCTTCTTTCTGCTGGTACCCCCGACCGGATTCGAACCGGCGCTACTGCCTTGAGAGGGCAGCGTGCTAGGCCGCTACACAACGGGGGCGAGATCGACGAATGACCCGCTGGGCTACCAGGACTCGAACCTAGACTAAATGAACCAGAATCACTCGTGCTGCCAATTACACCATAGCCCATGGTATAGACCAGTACCCCCGACCGGATTCGAACCGGCGCTACCGCCTTGAGAGGGCGGCGTGCTAGGCCGCTACACAACGGGGGCCCTAGCGATCCCACCCGGCGGAGCCGGGTGATGTCACTGCTTGATCAACGGGTGCGACCCAGGTGACCAGCAGGATGGATCTGTACCCCCGACCGGATTCGAACCGGCGCTACTGCCTTGAGAGGGCAGCGTGCTAGGCCGCTACACAACGGGGGCGATGCAGATGAGCTCTGCGAGCTGGCCTACCAGGACTCGAACCTAGACTAACTGAACCAGAATCAGTCGTGCTGCCAATTACACCATAGGCCACCAAAACTCGACCCCCGTCAGGGGGTCTGCTTGGCTTGCGCTCCCCGGCCGGACTCTTGGGCCTTCGCGGGCTGCGCAGGAAGAACATTACCCGAAGGTGGACGGCGCTCCAAAACGGGTATCGCCCGGCAACTGACGGGTCTCGCCCCGCAACAGCCCGGGAAGCTGGTCGAGAGCGGTGATCCGGATCAGCTCCGGACGGCCCCCGGTGCCGGCCCGGTCGAGCCAGACGCCGGTGAGCCCCGCCTCGGCGGCCCCGCGCGCGTCGATGTCAGGCTCGTCACCCACGTACACCACCTCCTCGGGCGGCAGCCCCATGGCCTCGCACGCGGTGTGGAACGCCTCGGCCGCGGGCTTGGCGACCCCCAGGTCGGCCGCGCAGACGACGGTTTCGAACCGGTCGCGCACCCCCAGCACCCGCAGCTTGTGCTCCTGGACCTGGAGCGAGGAGTTGGACAGGATTCCATGGCGGTACTCCCCCGCCAGCGCGTCCAGCACGGGCACGGTGTCCGGGTAGAGGGCCCACGCGGCCTCGAAGTGGACGATATAGCGGTCGAACCACGCATCGGCCTCCTCGTCGCCCAGCTCGTCCCCGGTGAACATCCGCACCCGGTCCCGCCGCTGCCCTTCCCAGTCGGTCTCCCCCGCCGAGAACCGGGCCCAGTGCACGGCTGTGACCTCCTTCCAACGACTGAGGGCCTGGTCGGCGGAGGTGTTCCCGTCGGCCAGGCCCTCGGCCCTGAGATGGTGGAGTATCCCGGCACGGTCGGCGCCGTAATAGTCGAAAATCGTGTCGTCTACGTCCCAGAGGACCGCGCGGATCGGCATGGACCGACGGTACCCGGGGGTGTGTCCCTTTGCTGGGGGTTCGGGGGTTACCCCCCGACAAACGCAGTGTCTACGTCCCAGAGGACCGCGCGGATCGGCATGGACCGACCGTACCGGGGACGCCGGGCCCTTGCCGGGTTCCGGAGGCTACCCCCGGGTCAGCCTCGCCAGGGCCGCGTCGATGCGGGCGAGCGTCTTCTCCTCGCCCAGGATCTCCAGGGACTCGAAGAGCGGCAGACCCACCGTGCGGCCGGTGACCGCGACCCGGACCGGGGCCTGGGCCTTGCCGAGCTTGAGTCCGTGGGCCTCGCCGGCCGCGAGGACCGCCGCCTTGAGCGACTCCGGGCTCGACCAGTCGGCGCCCGCCAGCTTCTCGCGGGCCGTGGCCAGCAGCGCGTCCGACCCGTCCTTCATCGCCTTCGACCAGGACGCCTCGTCCTCGACCGGCGCCGCCAGGAAGAGGAAGTCGACATTGGCGGTGATGTCGGACAGCACGGTCAGGCGGGTCTGCGCGTACGGCGCGATCGCCTCCCAGGCGGTCTGGTCGAACGCCTCGGGCGCCCAGTTCGCGTACGGGGCCCGCAGCCACGGTCCGCACGCCTCGGTGAAGCTCTTCACATCCAGCCGGCGGATGTGGTCCGCGTTGATCGCCTCGGCCTTCTTGAGGTCGAAGCGCGCCGGGTTGGCGTTGACGTCCGCGATGTCGAACTTCTCGATGAGCTGGGCGACCGAGAAGACGTCCTCGTCGGCGGAGAACGACCAGCCGAGGAGGGAGAGGTAGTTGAGCAGCCCCTCGGGCAGGAAGCCGCGCTCCCGGTAGAGGTTCAGGGACGCCTGCGGGTCGCGCTTGGAGAGCTTCTTGTTGCCCTCGCCCATGACGTACGGGAGGTGGCCGAACGCGGGGATCTCCTTGGCGACGCCCAGGTCGATCAGCGCCTTGTACAGCGCGATCTGGCGCGGGGTGGAGGAGAGCAGGTCCTCGCCGCGCAGGACGTGGGTGATCTCCATCAGCGCGTCGTCGACCGGGTTGACCAGGGTGTAGAGCGGGGCGCCACTGGCGCGGACGATGCCGTAGTCCGGCACGTTGTCCGGGGTGAAGGTCAGCTCGCCGCGCACCAGGTCGGTGAAGACGATCGGCTCGTCGGGCATCCGGAAGCGGACGATCGCCGGGCGGCCCTCGGCCTGGTAGGCGGCGATCTGCTCAGGGGTGAGATCGCGGCAGTGACCGTCGTACCCGGAGGGGCGGCCGGCGGCGCGCGCGGCCTCGCGGCGGGCGTCCAGCTCCTCGGGCGAGCAGTAGCAGTGGTACGCGTGGCCGCCGTCCAGCAGCCGCTGGGCGATGTCCCGGTAGATGTCCATCCGCTGCGACTGGCGGTACGGCGCGTGGGGGCCTCCCACCTCAGGGCCCTCGTCCCAGTCCAGGCCGAGCCAGCGCAGCGAGTCGAGCAGCTGCTCGTAGGACTCCTCGGAGTCACGGGCCGCGTCGGTGTCCTCGATACGCAGGACCAGGGTGCCGCCGTTGTGCCGGGCGAAGGCCCAGTTGAACAGGGCGGTGCGGACCAGGCCCACATGGGGGTTTCCGGTCGGCGAGGGACAGAAACGGACGCGGACGTTCGCGTTAGCCACGCTTGATCACCTTGTTGGTGAGAGTGCCGATGCCTTGGACGGTGACGGCGACCTCGTCGCCGACGTTGAGGGGGCCGACTCCGGCCGGGGTGCCGGTGAGGATCACATCGCCCGGGAGGAGGGTCATGGCCTCGGAGATATTGACGATCAGCTCCTCGATGGAGTGGATCATCTGGCTCGTACGGCCGAGCTGGCGCTGTTCGCCGTTGACGGTGCACTGGATGGCGAGGTCGGCCGGGTCGAGATCCGTCTCCACCCAGGGGCCGAGCGGGCAGGCGGTGTCGAAGCCCTTGGCCCGGGCCCACTGCTTCTCGCGCCGCTGCACATCGCGGGCGGTGACGTCGTTGGCGCAGGTGTAGCCGAGGATGACGTCCTTGACCCGCTCGCGCGGGACCTCGCGGCACATCCGGCCGATGACCACGGCGAGTTCCGCCTCGTGGTGCAGTTCCTGCGAGAAGGACGGATAGGCGATGGCGTCGCCGGAGCCGATCACCGAGGTGGACGGCTTGAGGAAGGCGAAGGGCTCGTCGGGGACCTCATGGCCCAGCTCGGCGGCGTGCTCCGCGTAGTTGCGGCCGAACGCGACGACCTTGCTCGGGAGCACGGGCGGCAGCAGCCGGACCTTGCTCAGCGGGACCTTGGTGCCGGAGAGTGCGAAATCCGCGAACGGGACGCCCTTGATGATGTCGAGGACGAGCCCCTCGGGGGTGTCGCCCTCGACCGCGCCGAAGGCGACATTGCCGTCGATGGAGAACCTGGCGATGCGCACGGGATGCGGGTGCCCCTCTACTACTGCTGACGCTGCTGGAGTCTGACGCTCCAGGCTAACGCGGCCGGGGCCACCCGCCTCGCGCGTCCCCGTGCCCAGCGGGAGTGCCCAGCGGGAGTCCCCAGCGGGATCCGTCAGACAGACCCTAGGATGCGGGGGCGTCCACCAGGACGGTACGACGGGGGTTGGCCGTCTGGGTGGGAAGATCCAGCGAGTGCTCCGGCTGCTCGGGGGTCTGGAGCTGGTCGGCGTCCGCGAGGTGCGCGAGGGTGGTGCGCCGGGGGTTCGCTATGTTGCGGAACAACCCGAGCTTCGCAGTCTTCACCGTCTGCACCCTCTTCGTCGTGTTCATCGTTTTACTCACTGACCCTTGCTCGCTGTACAGCAGGCTGTTGATGTAAAGCGTCAGGCTAAACATCCGATTCCCGGGGAAGGGCCACGAAAAGGCAGGTACGAGGTGTGAGTTTCATCACGAGTTGACGGATAATTCGGTCATTTCGGATCAGTGATCATCTTCGGGGAATCGGACATTGACGGCTGAAGCCACCATTCCGCTCTCGATCATGACGGCGATGGCACCCCGTGCCCCCCTGCGAGCCATAGGTAAATGTCCGCTTTACCCCTGAACTCTTTCCACTCCTCGTGACTCGGCGCTCACGCCCCGTCACGCAGGTCACAGCACGGTACGCGGCTCTTGTTGGAGATCCTGCACTGTGCTGGAATTCCACGCACCGCCGCGGTTTCAGACTGGCGCGCAGGGGCGCAACGCAGCGCCGTACTGCGGTGGGAAAGGGGGAGTAGCGCCGGTCACACACGACCACCGACAGGGGCGCCCGGCGCCTCACCGACACCGACACCGTCCCGCCGTTCCGACGGAGGGGCGCCTGGTCCAGAGGTTGCGACGCTAGTGCAGGGACGTTTCAAGAGGGATGGCAGCGCTGCGGCGGAACAGGAGCCGCGCGGCGGGACCGACCATGGTTCCTCGCCCCAGCACACCCAGAGCCAGGGTCGGACAGGACCCGGCGACAGCGGTGACCATGCCGCGCGTCCCGGTGCGGCACCCCCTGGCGGCGACGGGCCCAAGGCCCCGGCCAGGCCCCGGCCTAAGGCGAAGAGCCCCACCAACACCGGGTCGCGGATCGCTCTTCGCAACTGGCGCATCAGCACCCGGCTCGTCTCCCTGCTGACCCTGCCGGTCGTCGCGGCGACCACGCTGGGCGGGCTGCGGATCAATGAGTCCCTGGAACGGATGCAGCAGCTGGAACATATGCAGCTGCTCACCGATCTGACGCAGGAGGCGACCAAGCTCGCGGTCGCGCTCCAGGAAGAGCGCGACCTCACCGCGGGTCCGATCGCCAACAACAGCAGCAGGACCGACTTCAAGGTCACCGGCCCGCGCGACGCGACCGACCGGGCGAAGAAGTCGTTCCTGGAGGCCACGCGTGAGATCCCCAACACGGACGACAACGACGCCATCGAAAGCATCCGGGAGAACGCGAACCAGATCGCGACCGAGGTCAACGCGCTGGGCAGCATCCGGCAGGACGCCTACCGGGATGACCTCCCGTCGGCGCTGACGGTCGAGAAGTACCACCGGCTGATCGAGGCGCTGCTGAGCCTGTCGGAGGACATGGCGCAGGCCACCAGCAACCCGGACATGATCAAGCGGACGCGTGCGCTGGCGGCCTTCTCGTCGGCCAAGGAGTACGCCTCCATGCAGCGCGCGATCCTCGCGGCGGCGCTGCCCGGCGGAGCCGGCTCCAAGGGCAAGGACCTCAGCGAGAACGACCGTCAGTACGGTCTGGCCGCCCTGGAGAACGGCGAGGACGAACTCAACAGCTTCGAGTCGGTCTACAGGTCCTCGGGCGGCGACGCCAAGGCGCTGACCGACCCGCTGGAGAACGGCAACCCGCTCATCGGCCAGTCCGAGGCGTACGCCAAGCGCGCCTTCAGCACCGAGACCGGCCTGGCCGGCCTGGAGAAGCGGTCCCATCTGGACTGGACGGACGACTACGGCGTCCGGATAGAGACGATGGAGACCATCGAGTCCACGCTGCTCGGCGAGATGGAGGCCAAGGCGCGTGAGCTGCGCGAGGAGTCGCAGCGCGACGCGATCATCAACGGCGCGCTGATCCTCGTCGTCCTCGGTGTCTCGCTCGTCGGCGCCTTCATCGTGGCCCGCTCCATGATCCGTTCGCTGCGCCGGCTCCAGGACACCGCCACCAAGGTCGCCCAGGACCGGCTGCCCGAGCTGGTCAAGCAGCTCTCCGAGTCGGATCCGCAGGATGTCGACACCTCCGTCGAGTCCGTCGGTGTGCACTCCCGGGACGAGATCGGCAAGGTGGCCGCGGCCTTCGACGACGTGCACCGCGAGGCGGTCCGCCTCGCCGCCGAGCAGGCGCTGCTGCGGGGCAACGTCAACGCGATGTTCACCAACCTGTCGCGGCGTTCGCAGGGTCTCATCCAGCGTCAGCTCTCGCTCATCTCCGAACTGGAGTCCCGCGAGGCCGACCCGGACCAGCTGTCCTCCCTCTTCAAGCTGGACCACCTCGCGACCCGTATGCGCCGGAACGGCGAGAACCTCCTCGTCCTCGCGGGCGAGGAGCCGGGCCGCCGCTGGACGCGTCCGGTCCCGCTGGTCGACGTCCTGCGGGCCGCCGCGTCCGAGGTGGAGCAGTACGAGCGCATCGAGCTGGCCGCCGTCCCGGTGACGGAGGTCGCAGGGCGGGTCGTCAACGACCTGGTGCACCTGCTGGCCGAGCTGCTGGAGAACGCGACGTCGTTCTCGTCCCCGCAGACCAAGGTCCGGGTCACCGGTCATGCCCTGCCCGACGGGCGGGTGCTGGTCGAGATCCACGACACCGGTATCGGCCTCTCCCCCGAGGACCTCGCCGCGATCAACGAGCGGCTGGCGTCGCCGCCGACCGTGGATGTCTCGGTCTCCCGCCGGATGGGTCTGTTCGTGGTCGGCCGGCTGTCCCTGCGGCACGGCATCCGGATCCAGCTGCGGCCCTCCGACTCCGGTGGTACGACCGCGCTGGTCATGCTGCCCGTCGATGTCGCCCACGGCGGCAAGCGGATTCCGCCGGCGAACGGTACGGGCGCCCAGGGCTCGGTTCCCCCGCCGTCCGGCGCCGGGGCCGTCTCCGGCCGCCCGGGAGGCACGCCCCTCGGTGGCGGCGACAGCGGAAGCCGTCCCGGTCTGGCCGGCCCCGGCTCGGGCGGTCCCGGCTCAGGCGGTTCCGGTTCCGGCTCACGCGGCCCTGGTTCCGGCGGCCCGGGGGGTCCCGTCGGCTCGCCTCCGCGCGGTCCGGTCGGCGCGGGAGCGGGCGCGGCACAGCGTGCCGCACTCCCGAGCCGCGACGGCGGCCAGGGACAGAAGCAGGGCGCTGACCAGGGCCCCGGCCAGGGCAAGGGCCGGACGCAGGCCAGGCAGGGCGGTCTCGCCGGTGCCTTCGGCGCCGCGAGCGGTCGCGGCGGCCGGCCCGCCGCACCCCCGCGCGAACCCCGCTCCGACAGCGGCAAGCAGCTCCCTCCGCCCGGCGCGGCCGGGCCGCGTGCCGAGCTGCCCGGTGGCGCCCCGCAGCGTCCGGGAACCACCAGCTGGGGCACGGACAAGCCGCCCGCCCGCCCGCCGCGTCCGGCCGACGCGCCGCGCGGCCACGAGGACGGCGACACCTCGCGCGGACCGGGTGCGACGGCGGAGTTCGCCCGCCCGGACTTCAGCGGACCGCCGCCGCAGCAGCGCGGTGTGATGGACGAGTTCCCGATGCCCGACTTCGGCGCCGCCCGCGCCGAGGGGTACGGGGGTCCGCCGCAGCGCGGTGCCGGTGCCGGTGCCGGTGTTCCCAGTGGGCAGTTCGTCCGCCCGGATGTCTTCGGCCCGCCCGCTCCGGCCTCGCCGCCGCCCCCGCAGCAGCCGGGGCAGTTCGCCCAGCCGCGCAACGGCTCGCAGGACCCGGCGTCGACCGGTCAGTTCCCCCGGCCCGACCTCGGGGCGCCCAGGAGCCAGGACCCGGCAGCCACGGGCCAGTTCCCCCGGCCCGACGCCGCGCCCCCGCAGCACCAGGACCCGGCCTCGACCGGCCAGTTCCCCCGGTCCGACCTCGGGGCGCCGCAGCCGCCGCCCCCGGGTCAGGCCCCCGCGCCGCGTGGCTACGACGGCCGCGCCACCACGGAGGGCGCGAGCGGCGCGGACCACGCGCAGCGACCCCCCGCCCTGCCGCCGCAGCCGCAGCCCGAGGCACTGCCGCCCGCGGCCGGCCCGGGCGACGGCCGTACCCCGCTGTACGACACGCTGGAGACGGACTGGTTCCACACCCAGGGCAGGGGCGCCTCGGGCGGGCCGGACGAGCGGGATGCCGCGCGGACGCCGTCACCCGACGCGTCACGGCAGCCCGATGAGCGCCCGCACCCGCCGATGCCGCAGCGTTCGCCCTCGGCTCCCCAGGGCCGGCCGGGCACCAACGGCAACGGCTGGCGCACCTCCCCCAATGACGAGCTGGTACGCCAGGCCGAGCGGGTCCGCAAACCCGCTGCGGGCGGGGTCACCACCTCAGGTCTCCCACGCCGGGTTCCGCGGGCCAATCTGGTCGCGGGCACGGCGCAGGAGCAGAGCACTCAGAGTGGTCCGCAGGTTTCGCGAGCGCCTGATGACGTGCGCGGACGGCTGACCAACCTTCGCCGGGGTATCCAGCAGGGCCGTCAGCAGAACAGCTCGACGACCGGCAGCTTCGACCTCGGCCCCTCTTACCCGCAGGAGCGATAGTTGAGCCCGATGAGCCAGGCGGCGCAGAATCTGAACTGGTTGATCACCAACTTCGTGGACAACACCCCAGGGGTGTCCCACACGGTGGTGGTCTCCGCCGACGGACTCCTGCTGGCCATGTCCGAAGGATTCCCACGCGATCGAGCCGATCAGCTGGCCGCGGTGGCGTCCGGTCTGACATCGCTGACAGCGGGGGCCTCCCGGATCTTCGAGGGCGGTCCGGTCAGCCAGACCGTAGTGGAGATGGAACGCGGCTTCCTCTTCCTGATGTCCGTATCCGACGGTTCGTCGCTGGCCGTACTCGCACATCCCGAGTGCGACATCGGCCTCGTCGGCTATGAGATGGCCCTGCTGGTCGATCGCGCCGGCAGCGTTCTCACCCCGGATCTCCGCGCCGAACTCCAGGGAAGTCTCTTGCATTGATTCCTTTGCCCTTGCCCCCCGCCGTTTATCTCAGATAGCGCGCCATCGCGCCGTCACCGTCAGGTCAGGTCGCGTAACCGGCCCCCCACCGGCCCGCTCAGACGGCACGCCGACCACTTGCTGTCCCGCCCGGAGGACTCATGACCCCGCCAACTCCCTCTCACGATCCGTACGGCGCCCACGCCGATGCCTACGGTTTCGAGGGCGACCAGCCGCTGGTGCGTCCGTACGCCATGACAGGTGGACGGACCCGGCCGCGCTACCAGCTCGCGATAGAGGCGCTGGTCAGTACGACCGCCGATCCGGCGCTCCTCGCCGGGCTGCTCCCCGAACACCAGCGGATCTGCCATCTGTGCCGCGAGGTCAAGTCGGTGGCCGAGGTGTCGGCCCTGCTGTCCATGCCACTGGGGGTGGCCCGCATCCTGGTGGCCGACCTGGCCGAGGCGGGCATGGTGGCGATCCACCAGCCGGGCAACGGAGACGCCAGCGGAGCGCCGGATGTGACACTGCTCGAAAGGGTGCTCAGTGGACTTCGAAAGCTCTAGCGGCGGTGCGGCCCGCTCGACCACCAGCGCGAAGATCGTGGTGGCGGGCGGGTTCGGCGTGGGCAAGACCACGTTCGTCGGCGCTGTCTCGGAGATCAACCCGCTGCGTACCGAGGCCGTGATGACATCCGCGTCAGCGGGCATCGACGACCTCACCCACACCGGGGACAAGACCACCACCACGGTCGCCATGGACTTCGGCCGCATCACCCTCGACCAGGACCTCATCCTCTACCTGTTCGGCACCCCAGGACAGGACCGCTTCTGGTTCATGTGGGACGACCTCGTACGCGGCGCCATCGGCGCCGTCGTCCTCGTCGACACCCGACGCCTCGCCGACTGCTTCCCCGCCGTCGACTACTTCGAAAACAGCGGACTCCCCTTCGTCATCGCCCTCAACGGCTTCGACGGACACCAGCCCTACAACCCCGAAGAAGTCCGCGAAGCCCTCCAGATCGGCCCCGACACCCCCATCATCACCACCGACGCCCGCCACCGCGCCGACGCCAAAAGCGCCCTCATCACCCTCGTCGAACACGCCCTCATGGCACGACTCAAGTAGACGGCTCAGGTAGCCGACTCAAGTAGACATCGACATACGGCAGTTGTCGTAGTTACATATGGGCGGACTGTGTCCTTTGACACGGTCCGCCCCAGTGTTCATAACGTTTCGACAGAGAATTGAAGCCGTCCGGACACCCGATGCGTACGACTCGTGCCACTGTGCTCATCTTTCGCTCGCCTTTTGAAGGGGCTCGCTCTTTATGCCCGTTTTATCTGCGACCCTCACCACGCGGAATGGCTGATTCCAACTGTTTGGAACGGGCCCACCCCGCATGCTGAAATTCAACGAACTCTTGAGTAGTACGGCTCTGAACGAATCACGGCACAGCACAGGTGCCGACGCCGAGAGGTTGTTGGTCGAGTGAGGCGAAGCATGACGAGCTCCGCGGAACAGCAGGCACGGGGCAACTTCACCCCGCCGCCGCGCGCGGCGGTGTCGCCTGCGCCGGAGCCGGGGCCACCGCCCCCACCAGCAGGCGACCGCGGCGGAGGCAGCCGGCTGTCCCCGCGCAACTGGCGCGTGACGACCCGGCTGAACGCGATACTCCTCATCCCCGTGATCGTCGGCCTGGTCATGGGCGGTTTCCAGGTCAAGGGGTCCATCGACACCTGGAGCGAGGCCCAGGACGCCGAGAAGACGGCCCGGATCGTGCGCGCCGCGGCCGAGTACGGCCAGGCGCTGCTCAATGAGCGCGACCTCACCGCCGAACCCCTGCTCAACGCCACCACCCCCGAGGCCCGTGCCGCCTCGGACGTGAAGAAGGCGTACGCCGCCACCGACGCGGCGAAGAAGGGGTTCGACCAGGCCGTCCGGGACCTGCCGCCCGGTCAGGGCCTGGAGCGGCGGCTGCGCCTCTTCCGCGAGGAGGAGCCCGGACTCAAGAAGCTGCGCCTCGCCGCGTACACCACCAGCCTGGACCCGGTGGCCACCGAAGAGGGCTATGTCAAGGTCCAGCACTCGCTCATGGAGTTCTCCAATGAGCTGGGCCTCGGCACCGGGAACGTCACCAGTTACGGCCGCATGGTCTATGCCATCCAGCTCTCCAAGGCCGCGGTGTCCCTCCAGCGCTCCATAGGGACGCACCTCCTGGTGCGCCCGAGCGAGAAGCGGGCTGTCTTCGCCAAACAGACCGTGGCCTTCAACTCGTACAACTATCTGGAACAGATCGCCATCGCCGAGTTCGTCTCCGGCGGCAACCAGGCCGACACGGACAAGCTCCAGTCGGTCATGGCGGACAAGGCGGCGGCCACCGACAAGAAGTTCCAGGAGGCCGGTCTCACCCCGCCCAAGGCGGACAACTCCGTCTTCAGCGGGATGGCACAGCGGATCGGCTCCGGTGCCAAGCCCGCGGAACTCCGCAAGGACGACATCAACGCCGACACCTGGATGGCCGCCGCCACCAGCCGGTTCGACGGCTACTCGGAGATCGAGCGCGAGCTTGTCGACCGGGCCGTGAACGAGGCGTCCTCGATCGCATCCGACGCCCGGCGCGACGCCATCGTCAACGGCCTGATCACCGTGGTCGCGCTGCTCGCGGCGTTCATCCTGGCCGGCGCCGTGGCCCGCCAGATGAGCCGCTCCATGCAGCGGCTGCGCACCGCCGCCTTCGCCGTCGCCGAGCAGCGGCTGCCGATGCTGGTCGACCAGCTCTCCCGTACGGAACCGGGCCGTGTCGACACCAGGGTGGAACCCATCCCGGTCGACAGCCGGGACGAGATCGGCGAGGTCGCCCGGGCCTTCGACCAGGTCCACCGCGAGGCCGTCCGGCTCGCGGCCGAGCAGGCCATGCTCCGGGGCAACGTCAACGCGATCTTCACCAATCTCTCGCGCCGCAACCAGTCGCTGATCGAGGGCACGCTGACCCTGCTCAGCGATCTGGAGAACAACGAGGCCGACCCCGACCAGCTCGCCTCCCTCTTCAAGCTGGACCATCTCGCGACCCGGATGCGCCGGAACGGCGAGAACCTCCTCGTCCTCGCGGGCGAGGACCCCGGCCGCCGGCTGAACCAGCCCGTACCGCTGGTGGACGTCCTGCGCGCCGCCTCGTCCGAGGTCGAGTCGTACGAGCGCATCGAACTGACCGGGGTCCCGGAGTCGGACATCCACGGCGAGGCCGTCACCGACCTGGTGCATCTGCTCGCCGAACTGCTGGAGAACGCGACGACGTTCTCCTCGCCGCAGACCAAGGTCCGGGTCACGGCCACCCGGCTGCCCGACGGCCGGGTCATGATCGAGATCCATGACAAGGGCATCGGCCTGACCGCCGACGACTTCGCGGCCATCAACCACAAGCTGGCCAACCCGCCGACCGTGGACGCCGCGGTCTCCCAGCGCATGGGGCTCTTCGTGGTCGGCCGGCTCGCCGACCGCCACAGCATCCGGGTCCAGCTGCGCCCCTCGGGCGAGCAGGCCGGCACCACCTCGCTGGTCATGCTGCCGGAGGCCATCACACACGGCGGCGGCGGGGAGCCGCCCCGGAGCGACCTCACCGACCACACCGACTTCACGGTCTCGCAGATCGTCCCGGAGCCGCAGGAGAGCGCCGAACAGCAGTACAGCGCCCCGCAGGAGTCGTACGAGCTGTCCCGCGAGCCCTACCCGTCCGCCCCGATGCTCACCGCGGCGGACCTGGGCTTCGACGACTCCCGGTACGAGACGGTGGAACCCACCCCACAGCTCTCCCACCGCTCGCTGAAGCGCGACGAGCGCCGGGCGGCGCTGGAGGCCCAGGCCCGGAACCTCGAAACGGGGGACCGACCGGCCGATGGCCCCCTCACCGAGGACGAGCGGCAGCAGGGGTACGCACCGGAGCGGGAACAGGGATACGTACCGGAGCGGCAGCAGGGATACGCCCCCGGGCCGGAGCAGGCATACGCGTCCGAGCCGGAGCAGCAGGGCCGGGCGCAGCAGGAGTACGCCGCCGAGTACGGACAGGGCTTCCCGGGCGGGGACTTCGCGCGGGAGCCCTCCCCGGGGGCATTCCCCGGTGGTCCGGCCACCGATGGCTACGCCGAGTCGGCGGGAACCCCCCAGGGGCATATCGAGCCGTCATATGCGGAGGCGGCCTATCAGGCGCAGGAGACCAATGATCCGCAGTACGGCGGACCGTTCGAGTCCCGGCCCCACCTGGGCGACTGGACCGATCAGACCTCTTATCCGAATGCCTTCGAGCCGCAGTACCGACCAGAAGCGGAGTCCGGCCCATCTGTCGCTGACGCCCCCACGAGCGGTCCTGAGCGCGTAGGCTTCGACCGTCCGGGACCCTCTTCGAGCAGCGGTCATGAGCTGACCGAGGCCGGTCTGCCACGGCGCGGTCGCCCGCAGCAGCCGCAGCCCGCGCAGCAGCCTCAGCCGCAGTGGCAGCCGCCCGGGGACCAGGCCCCACAAGCGCCGCAGAGCGCTCAGCCCGAGGCGGACGGCGGTGACGATCGCGCCGAATCGCCCAAGGACTGGCGCTCGACCAACGACGAACGCTGGCAGCGGGCGGAGAAGCTCCGCGAGCCGAAGGCGGGCGGAGTGACCTCCTCCGGCCTTCCGCGGCGGGTGCCCAAGGCCAACCTCATCGAGGGCACCGCGGAGCAGACACCGCAGCGGGGTCCCCAGATCTCGCGCGCCCCGGAGGACGTCCGCGGCAGGCTGAGCAACCTGCGCCGCGGTGTCCAGCAGGGGCGCAGTGCGGGAGCGGACACGAACGGACCGGCCACTTATGATCAAAACGGTGGCCCGGGCAGTACCTACAACCAGGAGCGTTAGTGTGAGCCCGATGAGCCAGGCGGCGCAGAATCTGAACTGGTTGATCACCAACTTCGTGGACAACACCCCCGGGGTGTCCCACACGGTGGTGGTCTCCGCCGACGGACTCCTGCTGGCGATGTCCGAGGGGTTCCCGCGCGATCGCGCCGATCAGCTGGCGGCTGTCGCCTCCGGTCTGACATCGCTGACCGCGGGCGCCTCCCGGATCTTCGAGGGCGGTGCGGTCAACCAGACCGTCGTGGAGATGGAACGGGGCTTTCTCTTCATCATGTCCATCTCCGACGGCTCCTCACTGGCCGTGCTCGCGCACCCCGAGGCCGACATCGGCCTGGTGGGGTATGAGATGGCCCTGCTGGTGGACCGGGCCGGAAATGTCCTGACTCCCGATCTGCGCGCGGAACTTCAGGGGAGTCTTCTCAACTAACTGGCAGACAGTGCGTTTCGCGCCATCGCACCATAGGGTGCGGTGGCGCGGCTCCGCAGAGACAGGAACCGGCTACTGACAGTCGGAGGAGGAAACGTGACAACACCACCAGGCGGACGCCCCTATGGCGGCGGTTCTCACCGGATGCCGGACGACCACGCCCAGAACCGCGACTTTCCTTCGACTCCAGGCAGGCACGGCGCTCAGCGGCCCTACCAGCAGCCAGGGCCCCAGTCGCCCTATGCCGCATCGTATGAACAGCAGTACGACTCTTATGACAGGTATCACCAATCCCGGCGGGCCCATGAGCCGCCGGGCCCACCGGCGCACAACCCGTTGGTGCGTCCGTACGCCATGACCGGCGGCCGGACCCGGCCGCGCTACCAGCTCGCCATCGAGGCACTGGTCAGCACCACGGCAGATCCGATGAAGCTGCACGGGCAGTTGCCCGAGCACCAGCGGATCTGCCGGTTGTGTTTCGAGATCAAGTCGGTCGCGGAGATCTCGGCACTTCTCTCCATTCCCCTCGGCGTCGCCCGGATCCTCGTCGCCGATCTGGCGGAGGCCGGCCTCGTCGCCATCCACCAGCCCGGCGGCGACGAGGCCGCCGGCGGTCAGCCAGATGTGACACTGCTCGAAAGGGTGCTCAGTGGACTTCGAAAGCTCTAGCGGCGGTGCAGCCCGCTCCACGAC
>NZ_JBSGUP010000091.1:0-18100 GCF_053607985.1 Streptomyces sp. NPDC055078 | reverse complement strand
ACACATGGGTCCACGCGACGTCGAGCGCGTGGATGCGCGCGAGGGTCTCACCGATCTCAAACGCGTACGCCGCCGACACCGGCGCTTCGGGCACCTTCTCGCCCTCGACCCATCGGTGAACGAGCGTGGAGTGGCCGGCCGAGATCGGCCGGCATTCCAGGAACTGGCAGATCATCGAAGCACCGGACTTTCCCGCGACGCACGCTCACGATCACCGCCACTCCGACGAACGGCCACAGCCCGACCACCTACCGAACGCCC
This sequence comes from Streptomyces sp. NPDC055078, assembly GCF_053607985.1. Lineage (NCBI taxonomy): Bacteria > Bacillati > Actinomycetota > Actinomycetes > Kitasatosporales > Streptomycetaceae > Streptomyces > Streptomyces sp. NPDC055078. Next base: position 17,839 of record NZ_JBSGUP010000091.1, on the reverse strand, counting down.
TTCCGCCCATGGCTGTGGCGGGCGTGAAGATGGTCACTTTCAGTGTTCTGTTCACCATGGTCCGCAACCGAGCGGTGCGGGCCACGGCGCGACACCGGGCGGCGACGGGGATCGCGGGCCTTGCCCGGCATGAGAGCAGGGCCTGGCGGTATACGGGGAAAATCCAGGGGAGCGGACGGCCGCGCGCTGCTACGGTCGGGCGCCATGAGCTGGCTTCCCGATGACTTCGTCCACCCCGTCCTGGTACCGCTGCCGGGCGGTGGCCATCACCTGCGGCCGATCCGGGAGGCGGACACCCCGCTCGACTATCCGGCGGTGATGGGTTCGCGCGAGCGGCTGTGGACCATCTTCGGTCCGGCCTGGGGCTGGCCCGCGGCCACCATGACCTACGAGGCCGACCAGGCCGACCTGTTGCGGCACGAGAAGGAGATCGCCGCACACCAGTCCTTCAACTACGCGCTGTTCGACGCGGCGGAGACAGCTCTGCTCGGCTGTGTCTACATCGACCCACCGGAGAGGGTGGGCGCGGACGGCGAGATCTCCTGGTGGGTGGTGGACGAGCTGGTGGGTGGCAAGGTCGAGCAGGCCCTCGACGCGCTGGTGCCGCGGTGGATCGCCGCCGACTGGCCGTTCGAGCAGCCGCGCTTCCTCGGCCGCGAGATCTCCTGGTCGGACTGGCTCGCCCTGCCGGAGCATCCCGGCACGTAGGCGGCATCACCCTCGTGTGGGCCGACGGCGGCTACACCGGCTCCCCCGTCGGCTGGTGCCGGGACCAATTCGCCCTGACCCTGGAGATCGTCAAGCGCACCGACGACATGGCAGGGTTCGTGGCGCTGCCGAGGCGGTGGGTGGCAGAGCGCACGTTCGCGTGGTTGATGAACTCCCGCCGTCTGGCCCGGGACTACGAGACCCTGCCCGCCACCAGCGAGTTCTCTGAACCAACGATCGCCGCTCGGCTGCCACTGGGGAAACTGCTGGAAGCTGAGCGATCGCCGGGCAAAGATGCAGTTGTGCGTCATGCCACCACTGACCCTGAGCTGCTGGGCCTGGTCCGCCGATATGACCTCCACTGAGCCTCAGTCAACTTGAAACCGCAGGTCAAGGAGCTGGTGTGACCGGTCCTCAGGATGCTCACGCTGGTCGTTGGCGGCAGTCTGCGCAGTAGATCATCCGTCAGGCTGTGTTGCCGGCGGCAGTGGGAGCGGGTGTGCTCACAGCGGCAAGTGGGCCTCGTCCGCCTGGCCGAAGATGTCTCCGCACGTAGGGGACAGCACCGACTCGCGGGCGGCGAGGACGGTCAGCGTATGGCGCACTTCCGTGCTCAGCCGACAGAGCTGGAGACTGGCCTGGCCGCCCCTATAGGCGTACAAGCGGAAAACCTTGACCGCAACGTCGTCGCGGTCGTCGGCGAAGGTGTCTGGGAGCCCGGCGAGTAGTTCGAAGTCTTGCTTGCCGGTCGCCACGTCGGCCACGGCGCTGAGGGGCAGGGTCGCGAACTCTGAAGCGGACAAGGATGTGTCCACCGCGACAGCGTGAGCGGCCAAGGACGCGAAGACCTCTATGAGTCGTTCCCCCACCGTCACGTCAATGCCCCAAGAGCGCAGCCGATCTCGGCGGCGATCCTGACGCCATGGCTCCTGGTCCAGCAGTGGCAGCAGGACGCGACCCAGGTACGCGCAGCGACTCCACAGCATGTTGTGGTCCGAAGTCATGATCGATCCTCTCTGCAGCGGTTGGCGGACTTGCTGCCCGAGCGGCGCGGGCGGCGGATAGCCAGATCAGCCGGCCCTGCTCGTCGGTCAGGGCGAGGAAGTGCAGGCCGTGCCGGTGGTGTTTGCCTGAGTAGTTGCGCCGGTCGGCTTTTCCGGTGCGGCGCTGGGTGGCGATGAGGGTGCCGTCGATCAGGACCACCTCCCCGCCCTGCCTGGCCACCTTCTTCAGGGCGCGGTCCAGACGCGGCGCCTGAGAGGCGAGCAGGGTGATCAGCTCGTCGCGCCAGCGACGGACGGTCGACTCGGACACGTCATTGCCGCCGGCCATGTCGGCCAGACGCTGGTCGTGGCGCAGCACAGCCAGAACGATCACCGCGATCCGTCCGGGCGGCAGGATCCGCCACCTGGACCGATTACTTTCAGGTGACGCCGAAGGAGATCGGCGAGGTGGTTGACGGTCCGCGTGGACAGCGGTAGGCGGCACTGGTAGACGCCCGTCTGCGGTGTGAGGTGGGTAGGGGTTGTGGTGTCACAGGGTTGTGGATTCCTCCGTGAGGAGGGCTACGTCGGGTGGGTGCTGTAGGGGCGCAGTGCCTGGCGCATGGTGGTGAGGGAGGCGGTGGCGCGGGCGGATCGCAGTCCTGGGTAGTCGCTGAGGAACCGTTTCCAGGTGGTGATGGATTCCCCGTTCCCAGCCCTCACCAAAGATGATCCGGATACAGCGCCTTTCACAAGGGCGCACAGACGCAGCACGCGCAGCACATCCGCGCACCAAACCCCCTGCACAGGGCGGGACGTCGGGGATGTACTGATGGGGAGGTACCCCCCTGGATCGGTCCCTCAATCCCGGAGCGCCACCGAGGGCGGCCTCTGTTCGCGCGGCCTCCCTCGGCAGTGACGAACTGCCGGTGCCGATCTCCCCGACCCCAAGCGAGGTGGACACGCATGTCACGGTCCTCCGTGTCCTGCTACCCGGCCGCCGCCCCGGCGGTGGCACTACCCGCAGGTCATGTGCTGGTGGCCGACGAACTGCTGTGGCCCGACGGGCGCGCCCTGGCCTGCTCTGCCGCACCGATGGTCGCGGGATCGCTCAGCGCCGCGGGCCACCGGGTGGTCACGGGTGCGGTCCGGCTGCTGGAGGAAGGGCCGGGCAGTGGTCTCCAGGCCGCTGTCGCCCGTACCGCCGCGCGTGCCGACCGGGCCGGAGAAGCCGTCGGCGCGGAGGGCTCTGGTGACGTGGCCGTGGTGGTGGCTGCGTCCGGGACGGGCCTGTGGCCGGTTGCGGAGGCAGCCGTGGAGTCCTGGGCTCGGATCATGCGGCCCCGGACGGTTCTGCTGGCCTCCCCGCGGTCGTTCTGTGCCGGGGTGGAGCGGGCGATCGAGGTCGTCGAGGCCCTCCTGGACCGGCAGCAGGCGCCTGGCGGGCGGCGGGTGTTCGTGCGGAAGCAGATCGTCCACAACACCCACGTCATCGCCGGCCTGACGGAGCGCGGCGCGGTGTTCGTGGAGGAACTGGACGAGGTTCCCGAAGGGGCCCTGGTGGTGTTCTCCGCCCATGGTGTCTCCCCGCAGGTCCGTGCGGAAGCGGCCCGCAGGAACCTGAAAGTGGTCGACGCGACGTGTCCGCTGGTCACGAAGGTCCACGCCGAGGCACGCCGGTTCGCCGGGCGCGGCAGCAGCATCGTACTCATCGGGCACGCCGGTCACGAGGAGATCGAGGGCACCTACGGCGAAGCCCCCGACGCCACCGTGATCGTCGACGGCCCGCAGGACATCACCGCCCTGGACCTGCCGGACCCATCCAACATCACGTACCTGACCCAGACGACCCTCGCCGCAGACGAGACGCGGGAGACGATCGCCGCGCTCAAGGAACGATTCCCCCAGGCGAGCGGTCCGGGCTCGGAGGACATCTGCTACGCCACCACCAACCGCCAGCACGCCCTGCAATCCGTCACCGCTCAGGCCGATCTCGTCCTGGTCCTCGGGTCGGCGAACTCCTCCAACTCGGTACGGCTCGTGGAGCTGGCCCGCACAGCGGGCACACCGGCCCACCTGATCGAGGACTGCTCCCGTATCCAGCCGGCCTGGCTGCGGGACGCGGCCACCATCGGGCTCAGCGCCGGGGCGTCCGCCCCGCCCGAACTGGTCCAGGAGACTCTCTCGACCCTGGCCGGGCTGGGGCCCCTCACCGTGCGGGAACGGATCACCACGACCGAGGACACCTACTTCGCACCGCCCGCCACATTGAGGAAGAACCGATGAGCACTACCAGCGTCTCCGGCACCCGTTTCCCGCTGCTGGAGGAGACCGGCTCCCCGGCCGCCCTGCGGGTCCTGCCCCGGGAACAACTGGTCGAGCTGGCGGCCGAGATCAGGGCGTTCCTGGTGGAGAAGGTGTGCGCGACCGGCGGTCATCTGGGCCCGAACCTGGGGGTGGTGGAGCTGACCCTGGCGCTGCACCGGGTCTTCGATTCGCCCCGGGACGCGATCGTCTTCGACACCGGCCATCAGACATACGTGCACAAGCTGCTGACCGGCCGTCGGGAGGAGTTCCGGTCGCTGCGGCGGGCCGGCGGCCTGTCGGGGTACCCGTCGCGGGCCGACTCGCCGCACGACCTGGTGGAGAACTCCCACGCCTCCACCGCCCTCTCCTACGCGGACGGCCTGGCGAAGGCACGGGCCCTCAACGGTGAGCACGGCCGTGCGGTGGTTGCCGTCATCGGCGACGGCGCCCTCACGGGCGGAATGGCCTGGGAGGGCCTGAACAACCTCGGCGCCGCCCCGGAGCGTCCGGTGATCGTGGTCCTCAACGACAACGGCCGCTCCTACGCCCCCACCACCGGAGCCCTCGCCGCACATCTCAGCGCGCTGAAGCAGCCGGGAAACAGCGCAGCCGAGCACCCGGAGCAGCGGAACGTCTTCACTGATATGGGTTTCGGCTACCTCGGACCGGTCGACGGTCACGACACGGCCGCAGTCGAGGAGGCGCTGCGCCGGGCGCGGTCGCTGGCCTGCCCGGTCCTCGTGCACGTAGTGACGGTCAAAGGCCGGGGATACCCACCCGCTGAGGTGGACGAGGCGGACTGCCTGCACGCGGTCGGCGTCGTCGATCCGTCCACCGGCCGCCCTACCGCGGCGGGCAAGAGTCCGGGGCGGTCGTGGACGAGTGTGTTCGCGGATGAACTGGTGGCGGTGGCGGCGGAGCACCCGCAGGTGGTGGCGGTCACCGCGTCGATGCTGCGGCCGACCGGCCTGCACCTGATGCGGGAGAAGTTCCCTGACCGGGTCTTCGACGTCGGGATCGCCGAGCAGCATGCCGTCACTTCCGCCGCCGGGCTCGCCATGGCCGGCCTGCACCCGGTGGTCGCCCTGTACGCCACGTTCCTTGGGCGTGCGTTCGACCAGGTCCTGATGGATGTGGCCCTGCACGGTCTGCCGGTGACCTTCGTCCTGGACCGGGCCGGCATCACCGGCCCCGACGGCGCCTCACACCACGGCATATGGGACCTGGCCCTCCTGGGCGCCGTCCCCGGCATGCGGGTGGCCCTTCCCCGCGACGCCGCGCAGCTACGGGAACTCCTCACCGAGGCCGTCACCCACAGCGCCGGACCCACCGCCCTGCGCTTCCCGAAAGCCCCTGCCGGGGACGCTCTCACCGCCCTGGAACGTCACGGCCCCGTCGATGTCCTGTTCCGCTCCGGTGTCCGGGACGTCCTGCTCGTCGCCGCCGGCCCGCTGGCCGCGGCGGCCCTCGGCGCCGCCGCCTGTCTCGGCCAGCGGGGCATCGGATGCACCGTCGCCGACCCCCGCTGGGCCCTGCCCGTTCCCCACCAGCTCACCGAACTCGCCGTACGCCACCGCTTGGTCGTCACCGTCGAGGACGGCGTCCGCTCCGGCGGTGTGGGAGCAGCCGTCGCGCAGGCGCTCACCGACAGCGGGTGCACAGTGCCCACCCATGTCCAGGGTCTGCCCGGCCGGTTCATCCCCCACGCGACGCGCACCGACCTGCTCAGCGCGGCGGGCCTCGACACCCGAGGCATCGTCCACGCCGTACTCCGGGCCCGCGCCGGACTCCCGCACCACTCCCAGCAGCCCGAACAAGACGGCGGGACACGATGACCACCGACCTCGGCCTGCCCGCACTCCCCACCACTCCGGCGCGCCGCCGCACCCGCCAACTCCACGTCGGCGATGTCCTGGTGGGCGGCGGCGCTCCGGTCTCCGTCCAGACCATGACCACCACCCTCACCGCCGACGTCGACGCCACCCTCCAGCAGATCGCCGAGATCACCGCCGCGGGCTGTGACATCGTCCGGGTCGCCGTCCCCTCCCAGGACGACGCCGACGCCCTCCCCGCCATCGTCGCCCGCTCAAAACTCCCGGTGATCGCCGACATTCACTTCCAGCCCCGCTACGTCTTTGCCGCCATCGACGCCGGCTGCGCCGCCGTGCGCGTCAACCCCGGCAACATCCGCAAGTTCGACGACCGGGTCGGCGAGATCGCGAAGGCCGCCGCGGCGGCCGGCGTGCCGATCCGGATCGGCGTCAACGCCGGCTCCCTCGACCCCCGCCTCCTCGCCAAACACGGCCGCGCCACCCCCGAAGCCCTCGTGGAATCCGCCCTGTGGGAATGCTCCCTCTTCGAGGAACACGGCTTCCAGGATCTGAAGATCGCCGTCAAGCACCACGACCCCGCCACGGTGATCGCCGCGAACCGGCTCCTTGCCGCCGCCTGCGACTACCCTCTCCACCTCGGCGTCACCGAAGCAGGACCGGCCTTCCAGGGCTCCATCAAGTCTGCCGTCGCCTTCGGGATCCTTCTCGGAGAGGGGATCGGGGACACCATCCGGGTCTCCCTGTCCGCCCCACCGGTCGAACAGGTCAAGGCGGGCTGCCACATCCTGTCCTCCCTCGGGCTGCGCCCCCGCAAGCTGGAGATCGTCTCCTGCCCCGGCTGCGGACGCCTCCAGGTCGACATCCACCGCCTCGCCGTGAAAGTGGAGGCCGCCTTCGACGGCTTCCCCCACCCCCTGCGCATCGCCGTCATGGGCTGCGTCGTCAACGGCCCCGGCGAAGCACGTGAAGCCGACCTCGGCGTCTCCTGCGGCAACGGCAAAGGACAGATCTTCCGCAAGGGCCAGGTCATCCGGACGGTCCCCGAACACCGCATCGTCGAAGCACTCCTCGACGAAGCCCTCCGCCTCACCGACTTACCACCTCCACGCGACACGCCGACACCGGCGCAGGCCCCCTCATGACCACCACAGCCCCAGCCCAGCCCGACGGCTCCGGCCTGGACCAGGCCCGTGCCAAGATCGACACCGCTCTCGACGCCTTCCTCACCGACAAAGCCCGCGCCGCAGCCCGACAGAACATGCCGGGCGAGATGGCCGCACTCCTGACGGACTTCCTGGCCGCCGGCGGCAAACGCATCCGCCCCCTGCTCTGCCTGACCGGCTGGCACACCGCCGGCGGCCGGGGCCACCCCCTCCCCGTCGTCCGCACCGCCGCCAGCCTGGAGATGTTCCACGCCTTCTGCCTCATCCACGACGACGTCATAGACCGCTCCGACACCCGCCGCGGACACCCCACCGTCCACCGCGCCCTCGCCACCCGCCACGCCCCCGGCCGCACGGTCACCGCTGCCAACCGACTCGGCGCCGGCGCCGCCGTCCTCATCGGCGACCTCGCGCTCACCTGGTCCGACGAACTCCTGCATACCGCCGGCCTCAGCCACCGGCAGCTCACCGGCGTTCTGCCCCTGCTCGACGCCATGCGCACCGAAGTCATCTACGGCCAGTACCTCGACGTCCTCGCCACCAACACCCCCGGCGTCGACGTCGGCCGGGCACTGGCGATCTGCCGCTACAAGACCGCCAAATACACCATCGAACGCCCCCTGCACATCGGCGCCGCCCTCGCCGGCGCCGAACAGAGTCTGCTCGACTCCCTGTCCGCGTTCGCCATCCCCCTGGGCGAAGCCTTCCAGCTCCGCGACGACCTCCTCGGCGTCTTCGGCGACCCCGCCCGCACCGGCAAACCCGCACTGGACGACCTGCGCGAAGGCAAGGCCACCGTCCTGATCGCCCTCGCCCTGCGCCATGCCACCCGGACCCGGGCCGACCAGCTCCGCGCCCTCCTCGGCCACCGCGGCCTCACCCACGACCAGGCCGCCACCGCCCGCGACATCATCACCGCGACCGGCGCCGTCCACCACGTAGAAACCATGATCACCGAACGGTACGGACAGGCCCTCCAGCACCTTCAGGCCATCGCACCGGAACCCACGTCCGCCCGCCACCTGCGGGACCTGGCCGACCGCGCTGTCCGCAGGCACACCTGAGCACTCCGCACTCCAGGCAGGCTCAACCACCAGCGTGAATCAGATGCCTGCACGCCGAGATCCCCGCCGAGGTGTACCGGTCCCGGGAGTTCCAGGATCTGCTGGTGGCCCTCGCGCGTGCGGTTGCGGGCGGCGTGAGCGCCGGGGCCAACGCGTCGTTGTTCCACGGTGCTCCCGCGCTGGAGTTCGTCCTCATCCGTGGCCTGGCCGGACTGGGCGCGTTGCTGCTGGCTCGGGACTCGGCATCGACGATCGAGTGCCGCCCGGGGCCTTGCGGCGACCGCCCTGCCCCGGCCACCGCATCGACATGCGTCGGGCTCCGACCGACGGGCGGCATTCCGGCATTCCGTTTCCGCGGGCCATACCGGCGGACTGCGGCGGACGTGCCCGCCGGTGCGGGCCCGTCGGACGGGCCTGCCTACGGGCCGAGGGCCGCCCGTCGGCTGTCCTTCAGAGCGTTCATGCCAGGAACACGGGATCGCGAACGGCTTCACGGCATGTCCCGCCGCCTCGTGGCAGTGATGAGTACGTACCCGAGGTCGGGCACAGCACCGAGTGCCTCGATCACATCGGCTCCCGCGGACAACGGCGCGGCCATCTCCCCCTCGGCCTCGTCGGCCAGTCGGCGCATGAGTGCGATCAGGTGCCTGTAACCGGCACGCACCTGCTCACCGATGTCGGTGAGGTCTTCCAGCTCCCATCCGGTCGCGGCGAGGTTGTCGCGGTGGTCGGAATGCGTCGGGAAAGTGCGTGTGTGGAACATCTGCGCCAGCTGATTGACCACCTGCCATGCCTCGTCCGCTACGGGTTCCCGCATGCTGAAGTCGGCGATGACCAGGCGTCCGCCCGGGGTGACGACGCGTGCCGCCTCGGCCAGGGCGGCTCGGGGGTCGGCCATGTGAACCAGGGACTCGATCGCCCACGCGCCATGGAACTCGCCGTTCGCGTACGGCAGCTTCATGGCGTCGGCGTGCTGGAACACGACGCGCTCGGCCCGTCCGGCGCGGTCGGCGGCCGCCGAGGCGAGCCGGAGCTGGTAGTCGCTCACGGTGACCCCGGTGACATGGGCACCCGTGGTGCGGGCGATCTGGAGAGCGGGGCGTCCCGTGCCGCACCCGATGTCGAGCAGGCGGCTCTGCGGGTCGGCAGCGAGCCGGTCGGCGACCATGCCGGTCATCCGCTCGGATGTGACGGAGACGGAGCTGTCGTCGTCCCCGTCCCTCCAGTAGCCGAGATGGATGCTGCCGCCGAGACCCTCGGTGAAGATGTCCGTGAAGCGGTCATACATTGCACCGACATCGGTGAGAATCGGCTCATTGACGGTCATGATCGGTACAGCCTCTCTGTCGGGCGGGAATCGGCGAACTGGAAGGCCAGGGCGTGCCGGGCGTCGGTGGCGCCGAAGACCTTCCAGGCGGTGGGGCGGTGCTCATCGCGGTCCATGACGTCGTGGTGGAGCAGGGTGACGTTGTGCGTCAGATCCATGCAACGGCGGCCGACAGCGCGGCCTCGGCTACCGGGGCGCCCCTCCTGGCCCGGGCCGTCGCCAGGACCAGGGCAGGCCGCGCCGCCTTGCTCGGCTGTACGGCCACCGGGCGGCCGTGCTCGTCCCGTCGGCCCAGGTGGTGTCCGGCGATGTGCCGCGTCCGGCCGGGCAGCGAGTCGACGGCTTCACCCAGTAAGGGGGCGATGGCGGAGCGCTCCTGGGCCAGAAGCTGGTCGGCCGTCTTCGGCACAGGGGGCGGCGGGGACTCGCGGCCCGCGGGAGGCTCGGGCGTACGCATGGCGGTGGTCATGGCACTCGTTCCTGGTTCCGGGTCAGGCGGCTGATGATGCTGTACACGGACGCTTTGTCCTCGCGCAGCGCGGCGGAGAAGCTGGCGGCCATCTCGTGCAGTTCCTCGATGGGTCCGGTGACTCCGTCGGGGAAGTTGTGCTCGATGTTGAGCCGTACCTTCTGGAACCAGTGCACGATCTCCGCGTTGGACGGCATGATCCGCATGTCGGCGAGGACCAGGCCGTGTTCTTCCAGAACGCGGGCGACATAGGCGGGACTTTTACGGTTGCCGCAGGCCAGTCGATCGACGGCGTCGGGGATGGCGGGCCGGTAGGTGTCCAGAGCGGTCTTGTAGAGGGTGTCGGAGATGACGACCAGGGCGCCGGGGCGGACGCGTTTGGCCACCGCGCTCACGGAGGCTTCGAAGACGTCGTTGAGGAAGTGCGTGTACACGCCGCGCACGACGACCAGGTCGTAGGGCGTCTCCGGGTCAGGCAGCAGGTCGATGTCCTGGCCGTTGCACAGGAACAGACGCGTACGGTCGGCGAGTTCGGGCTCCAGGGCGAGTTGTTCGGCGCAGTACTCCAGCTGCCGCCCGCTGATGTTGACCGCGTCGATGAGGGCGGCTTCGGGGAAGTGGCGGGCCAGGTAACGGGAGAGGAACCCCCAGCCGCAGCCCAGGTCCAGGATCCGGTGGACTGGCGGCCGGTCGGGGCCGGTCAGCCCGGCGATCTCCAGCTGTTTCTCGAAATGCCGTACTTCGGATGGCCCGACCGTACCGCGTACCGGGCCGGCCGCCACCTCTTCGGGGTCGAACAGGCCGAACTGGAAGAGCAGGTTGTCCGGCCCGAGGGCCTTGTGCCACATCTGGGGAGAGTCGTCGTAGGTGTAGACGATCTTGTCCCGGTAGGAGTCGACGCGAGGGCTGTCGATCACGTGGATCGGTGGTAGGGGCGTGGACAGGGACATGGCCGGTGTTCTCTCCGTTGGGGTGCGTGTTCGCTGCGCGCTCCGGTGGGGCGCACGGCGGTCGTTCAGGGTTTTCCGGAGGAGCTCTGTGCGGTGCGTGTCTTCGGTGAGCCTGCGGGGCGGTGCTGGTCAGACATGCCACCACCAGCGGATCGCGTCGATGGGAAGGGGCTGCGGGCTGTCGTCCCTGGAGTTCGGGGTGAAGCCGCTCAGCCGGGTGGACGCATCGCTGCCGAGGCTTTCGTAGCGGGCGGTTTTCAAAGCCCAGTCGAGGTGGCCGCGCAGATACTGGTCCAGGACACCGGTGTAGGGGGTGAAGCGCCGCAGGTCCTGCCGGGTGAGCCGTTCGCGGAGCCGGAGGTAGAGCGTCATGATCCGGTCGCGCATCCTGGTGGCTTCTTCCATCGCTGACTGGATGTCCAGGCCCTGTTCCCTGGCGATGACGTCCACGATGTTGAGCTCGTTCGTGTTGGCCGCGCGGGTCGTCTCGACGTTGACCGAGTAGATGTCGTTGTCCCAGCCGCCGATCAGCGACGCGGCCTCGACGAGGGCCCTCAGACACCGGTCGCTGCTGACGTCGGGGCGGGTGTCGAGGCTGCGGATGAGCAGGTACGCGTGCGGGAAGAGGGTGGCGCCGCCGCCCCACAGCCGGAGGGTGGCCACCTCGCTGAGGCTCGGCTGGACATGGGTCGTCTTGTAGGCGGCCTTGTGCATTTCCATGCTGATGTAGTCGCCGAGATACCGGGAGAACTGGTCGCCCGCCTCCGGGCCGAGAAGTGCGGAGAAGCGCGTGCGCAGGTCGTGCACGGCACAGGCATAACGGTGGTCGGCACCAGGCGGGTGCTCAAGGCTCTCCGCGGCCCGCAGGAGGCGCAGGTTGGTGCGGGCCGTCTCCCCGGTCCGCAGTCCGCCCGGGGGCTCGTCACACACCTCGTCGTCGTAGCAGAAGGCCCAGAGCATCAGGTCGCCGACGAGTTGGGCGTGTTCCAGCGGTGCATCGGGGCACTGGTAGGCGGTCACCAGGCCCGCGAGCGTTCCCACCAGGCGATCGCGCTGTGCGTCGTCCCAGTACAAGCGGTACTTGTCCATGAACGCGACGCTGCGTTTGCCGAGTTCGTCGGCCTGCGGATGTACGGCGGAGTCCAAGGGGCAGTAGAAGGGAGGGACGACCACGACACGACTCATGGCGGGGCTCCGGATTCTGTGAGGCCGGGGACGGGAACGACGGCTGCCGCGTCAGGCGGTCACGTCTCTTCTCTCCAGCCGCAGGCGGACGCCGCTGGGGTGCATCGTCATGCGGGCGACGGGCTTGACGCCGGCGCCGTCCAGCGCGCGCACACGCCAGCGCCGTAGCAGGACGGCGAGTGCCATCTGGGACTCGGCGATCCCGAACGCCTCGCCGATGCACCGGCGGGCGCCGAGACCGAACGGCATGAAGGCCGCCTTCTGCTCCGGTCCGAGGCGCTCCGCACTCCATCGGTCGGGATCGAACCGGTCCGGCTGGACGAACACCGACGGGTCGCGCTGGAAGGTGTAGGGGCTGAAGAAGACACCGGTTCCCGGGGGCAGTCTGTACCCGGCCAGGAGTGTGCTGGTCAAGGTGGCCCTGCTGAGCAGCCAGCCGGGCGGATACAGACGGAGCGCCTCGTTGAGAACGCAGCGCATGTACGTCAGATGCGCCAGGTCCCGGTAGCTGACGTCCTTGTGGCCGAGCACCTCGTCCAGCTCCGCCTCCAGGCGCCGGTACGGGGCGGGGTGCCGGCTCAGCAGGTGGAGCGACCAGGCCAGCAGGGAAGCTGCGGTCTCGGTCCCGCCGATGAAGAAGCTCATGACGTGCTCGAACATTTCCCGGTCGGAGCGTTCGCAGGGGCGGCCGGGAGGCATCAGCAGGGACAGCAGGTCGCCGTGGTCGGTGAGGTCCCGCTCCCGGCGGCGCACCATGGCGCTGATGGCGGCCTGGATCTCGGCGGTGGCCCGTGTGAAGCGGATGTTGCCCGGCAGGGGCAGACGGCCGCCTCCGGGCAGGAGCATCCGGGTGACCAGGTTCGACAGGATCGCGGGGATGTTGCGCTGGAAGACCTCGATGGCCTCATGGTCCTCGGGGGCCGGGAAGAGCGTGCGTGCGAGGATGTCGATCGCGAGACGGTTCATGGCCTCGTCCGCGTCGATGACCTGTCCTGGCCTGAATGACCGGGACAGCTCCTGCGCACAGTCGCGGAACCGTTCGGCGTAGTCGGGCATCCGGGCGCTCTGGAACGCGGGGCGCAGCATGGTCCACAGCGGACGGTGCTCCTCGGCCCCGATGGTGGCAAGACCGTCGCCCAGGACCTGCCTGAACGATGCGAAGTACGGGCCCCCCTTGTCGAATTCCACGCCATTGCCGGCTACGAGGATCTGGCGGGCCAGCTCGGCGGTGGTAGCCACGTACGATGTGGTGTGCCCCAGACGGATGCGTACCAGCGGGCCCAGCGGGCGGAGGGACTCGAAGAAACCCAGGGGATCGCGGGCCATCCGTCCGGAGTGCCCCAGAAACGGCAGGGCCCCCGGAGCAGTGGGACATTCTGGGCGGCGTCTGACGGGCAGAACGAGATTGATCCCGGGAAGGTGGAAGGGGTTCTGTCCATCGATGATGCGTTTCACTTCGAGCCTTCCCTGAGGTGTTGGCACGTGCTTGCGCTCCGTTGGCCGGCGATACGGCGCATCTGGGACTGCAATTGCTCTCACCCCAGCGCGTGGCCCCCTTCTCAAGGGCTCACACGAGCAGGTCCGGCCGTCGAGGTCTGCCCGTGCAGGGTGCAGCACGGATCACGACACGAGGGTTCTCACCCTCCGGAACACGCTTGAGTGTTGCCCTGCCGACGGCCGACTTGTGGGCAGATGCCGGGCGGGCACACCTCCATAGAGCCCCCGTCCCCACAGCTCTGCCAACCCCTGTGCGGGCAGCAAACCCGTGCACACGCTGCATCTTTGTGCACTTGTGAAGGGTCACCGGCGGGCGCACGGCCGGGTGGAACTGTCGTGGGCAAGGGGCAGGCCGGTCAGGGAGTGGTGTTCAGGTGCCGTAGCCGTTCGCGGACGGACCGCGTGGTGACGCCCAGGGCTCGCGATGTCCTCCCAGGAGATATCGACCCTGGCCTGTCGTGCAGCATCGGGCTCGCAGTCGTCCGCGAGTCGGCGCAGGCGCGTGACGGAGTTTACGTAGTACGGCCGGCGGGCGGCGCCCAAGTCGGTCTCACCGGCCTTGCGACGGCTGACACGATGAGCCGGGTTGTCGGTGAGTGATCAGGCAGCAGGCGAGTTGGGGGAACGCTTCGTTGATGTCGGCTCTGGGTTCCCGACGGATCCGCAGGCGTCGGAAGCCGTGCCGCCGCGCGAAACCGCGCTCGATCCCCGGCGGCAGGTGCCCGGTTGCCGTGCCCGCCGGTGATCAAGTGGTGTTTCGAGCCGATCCGGCCACGGCCGACCGGCGAGGGACCCGTGCGGTTTCCTCCTTCAGGGCCCTGATGCGCGAGAAATCGACCACGCAGCGAAACCGATCCGGCCGGGAAACCCGCGTCGAGCCCGGCCAACAGGACTTCACGAAGCCGCTGCCGGACACCCGCCTCGGCGCTGCGGTCGGTGCCGTCTCCGTCTGGACCGGGAGTGTCCTGCCCCAGGCCCCGGCGGATCGCAATCTCCACGGGTGAGTACGCGCCGTCGGCCCGCTCCAGTTCGTACGGTGCTGCCGGCATCAGCGGCGGCTGCGCCATCAAGCGTGGCCGCACCCCATGGTGCGGTTGCGCCGCGTGCACCAGGAACGGATGACACAGGAAGACGTCGCCCGGGGACCCGGTCGCAAGGGCGAGTGGCCGGTGGGCGGACGCCGCCACCAGATCGGGGGCGAGGGTCAGCCCGCTCGCCCCGTCCTCCCCGTACTTCTCCAACACCTTCGGAACGTCGAGGTGCGAGCCGACCCGGATCCGGATCGGGTACGCGAGGACGTCGACCGCCCGGCAGGAGCTGGCCAGCCAGCTCGAAGCCCTCCGCCGCGCCCAGTGCCACAAGATTTTCAGGAGCAGATCAGCACCCGGGTGAAGGTGCGGCCCGAACGGGAGAAGGCGCTCGCGCTGGCCCACCAGTTCAGGGAGGCCGCACCCGAGACCCCGGTCATCCTCACGGTGCACGAGCTGAAGCGTCCGGCCAGGAACGCGGCCGAGCTGATGACGCTGTCCGCCGACCTCCAGGCCGGCGGCCTCCAGCTCGAACTCCTCACCGGCCCGCTCACCGGGATCTACGACCCCAACGGCATGGGCGCGATGTTCTTCGCCGTGCTCGCCGTCGCCGGGCAGATCGAGCGCAACTACATCCGGGAGAAGACCCTCGAAGGCCAGGTCGTAGCCGCCTCCAAGGGCAACCACGGCGGGCGGCCGAAGGGCATCGACGACGACGCGGCGACCGGCTGCCCGGACTCATCCACGATGGTCAGGCTCGCAGGGAGCGCCGGCCCGCCGGACGGGGTGATGACGGGCCGTCCGTCCGGCTTCCCAGTTTCTTAGCCGGCAGCATTTGCCCTGTCACACCTCAACGGTTCTGTGCTTAAAGGGGTGGACGCGGCGCGGCGGGCGCCGCAGGACGATGGAGTACGCATGGATCCGGTGACTACCGCGGTCACGGCGGGGGCGGCAGCAGGGGTTTATCTGTTGCGCCTCGGCTACCGGTTGATCAAGGCCCGCGCAGAGGTGCGTCGTACGGAGCTGGAACAGCAGGGTCTGTCGGAGCGTATCCGCTCTCTGCCGGTTGGCAGTCGGCTGACGGAGAAGAGCGCCGGTCGCGAGGTTGAGATCACCGTCGGCAGCGCACACCTCGCTGCCGGGAACCAGGAGAGGTGAGTTCGTGTCCGAGCCCCCGGTGACGACCGGGACCGAGGCCCGGCACCGTCAGTCGGTGCTGGGTCAGCCCGCCATCCAGCGTGACGACTTCGATGCGTTCTACACCAGCGAGATGCGCGCGGTATCGGTGTTCTTGATGCATCAGGGTGCCACACCCTACGAAGCCGCCGATGCAGCCCACGAAGCCATCGCCCGGCTCCTGCCCGACAAATGGCGCACTCTGAAACACCCCAGGGCCTGGCTGCGGGTCACGGCTCAGCGCTGCTACTGGAGGCAGGACGACTGCCGTACGTCTCCCAGGGACCCGGTGCCCGACCGCCCTGGTGGGACCTGCCCCGTCACCGAGGTAGTACTCACCGAAACCCAGCAGCGGATCGTGGACGCGCTCAACCGGATCACGCCCGGACGGCGCACGATCATGGCCTGGCACCTCGACGGCTTCACTTATGACGAGATCGCTCACATGCTCGATATGAAGCCTGCAGCCGTGCGCCAGAACATCTGCCGGGCCCGTAAGGACCTGATCTCCATCCTTGGATTGGACAAGGGGGTTGCACATGACTGACCGCACGCCCCATGGAGGGGAACGCCACACTCCCGAGGACCTGCTCGACGCCCTGCTGGCCGGTAGCCGCAATGAGCTGCTGGACACGATGACCACAGCGCTCGATACCGACGCAGGGCTCCGAGCACTGGCACCCCTGCGCACAGGTCCACTGGCAAACATCAAAAAAACGACCGGTCGAGCGGTGACACTGGAATTCAAGGTGTTCAAGGTGTCGGTGAACGACGATGCGCCGGTGCTGGAGGAAGGTCCCCATCAGGCGATCGAGTTGATCGCAGACCTCCTCGCGGAGATCGAGGATGTCCTGATGGTCATGTCCGGCGAGGCAGAATATGCGTGCGCGGGCTGTGCCAATGTTCTGACGGCGCTGATGGACGGCCTGGAGGATCTGCGCTTGACGCGTGGCGATGCGATGGAACTTGTTGATGAGGCCCACCGCTTTCTGGATGAGCTGCGAGTCGCCATCCAGAACACTGAGTTCCAGGATCTGGATTCTTTCATGATCGAGGAATGGGCCGAAAGCCTGCAGATGCTCAGGGGGGTAGTGATCCGCATGTTCGATGACGCTCATGACAGCATCACCATCGAAAATTGACAGCAGGTCACCACCGCCTGGCGTCACCAAGGAGTGGCCCCGGGGCGGCGTTGACGGCCTCGGGGAACATCGGTACAGCGGTTGGCGCTGAGAACGATCACGGTCAGGGTGTGAGTGCGCCGAGCGGACCGAGCACCACACCCGCCAAGATCAAGTTCTGGCGGCTTTTGGGCTTGCCTGGGCGCTACCCGCACCACGTCCCGCGAGGCGGTCGTGCGCGCGCTGCGAGTGCCAACCAGAGACTCAACGAGGAGAAGGAGCGGCTCCGCAACGAACTCGCCGTGGCACTTGGGCAGCTCCGCGACCTTCGCCGACGCATCCCACCCACTGCCGGATCGACGAACCTCCAGCCCGGTCTGCACGAACGGGGCACGATTGTGATGATGCCGAGGCGCGTCTTTGTCCTCGGCGATAGGGGGCCGGTAGGCGCAATCCAGACGCGGTCAAGCATGAGTGTACGGAAACTGAAGGTTCTTCACCGCGAACCCACGGGTGGATTCCCTGATTCTGACGGTTGAGCCCGTGGGTTCGCGGTCAACCCGCTGGGCCGGTCTCGGCGGCGGCCTGTCCCAGCAGGGCCCGTGCGGAGTCCGCGTAGCGCATCGCGGTCTCTCGTCGAGCCCGAAGACCTCCGCGTGGTGGAGCGGGTCGGGCCCGTGGGTCAGGGCTCCTTCGAGTTGTCGGTCGACGCGGAGCCGCTCCAGGGTGGCGTCCTGTCCCCGCATCGGAGCGCTGATCCAGTGGTTGCCGGCCCGGCCGGTCGCGTTGGCGGTCTGGTTGTTGATCAGCAGGTGGAGATTCGCCGTGCTCGGCCACCGGTGGCGCCGGTGGTCCAGCCAGTCGGTCAGGAGCTTCAGGAGGTCGTCGAGAGGACGGGCGCGTCCGGCGACGGTCAGCCAACGGTTGCCGAGATCGACGTCGTCGAGCGTGAGGGTGGCGATCCGGGCGACCCGGGCGGTGTGGCCGTCGATCGGCAACCGGGTCCCGGACATCACCCCGCTCAGACGG
>NZ_JBSGUP010000090.1:0-18110 GCF_053607985.1 Streptomyces sp. NPDC055078 | reverse complement strand
GGCCTCCTCCCGCATCCGGTGCATGAGGAAGATTCCGTAGTCGACACCGAGGGCGACGAGGAAGACGAAGGCGAGCAGCGGCATCGACGGGTCGACGCCCTCGAACCCGAAGACCGGGCCGAAGAAGAGTCCGCCGAGGCCCATCGCCGCGCCCCACACCGCGACCACCGCCGCGACGAGGATCACCGCGGCGACGACGCTGCGCAGCAGGGCGACGAGGATCAGCAGGACGGCCACGAGCACCAGCGGGATGACGACCTTGCGATCGCGGGAGTTGGTCTCGTCGAGGTCGATCTGCTGGGCGCTGACGCCGCCGACATAGCTGCCGTCGAGCCCGGCACGGAGGGCTTCGATCGTCGCGGTCTCGCCGGAGGTCTCCGGGGCGGCCTCGGCGGTGACGGAGATCTCGGTCCAGCCGTCGGCGCTGCGGCCCGGTTCGGCACCCGCGACGCCATCGGTGGCGCGGGCCTCGGTGAGCGTCTCCTCCGCGCGGTCGGCGGGGGTGAGGACGCTGATGGGCTGGCTGCTGCGGCCCGGGTACTCCTCGGCGAGCGTCCGCATCGCCGACACCGACTCGGGGCGGTCGGTGAAGCTGTCCTCCTGCTTGAGCGTGCCGGGGAGGTTGAACGCGCCGAGGGCGAGGGCGCCGAGGAGGACCGCGCCGGTGAGCAGGACGGTGACCGGGCGGCGGCCGGCCGAGCTGCCCATCCGGGCGAAGACCGAGCGGCGCTGCTTGGCCTCGGTGCCGTACCCGGGGATCAGCGGCCAGAAGACGCGGCGGCCCAGCAGCACCAGGAGCGCGGGCAGCAGGGTCATCATCGCGGCGAGCGCGCCGACGACGCCGACCGCGCCGACCGGGCCCATTCCGCTGGCGCTGTTGAGGTCGGCGGCGAGCAGGCACAGCAGTCCGGCGGCGACGGTGCCGGAGGAGGCGAGGATGGCGGGACCGCAGCCGCGGATGGCGTTGAGCATCGCGTCGTACGGCTCGCGGGTGCGGCGCAGTTCCTCGCGGTAGCGGGCGACGAGCAGCAGGGCGTAGTCGGTGCCCGCGCCGAAGACGAGGACGGTCATGACGCCGGCGCTCTGACCGGTGACGGTGAGGTCGAAGCCCTGGACGAGGCCGTAGATGACGGCCCGGGTGGTGAGCGCGGCGACGCCGACGCTGATCAGGGGCACCAGCCACAGGAACGGGCTGCGGTAGGTGAGGATCAGCAGGACGGCGACGACGATGACGGTGGCGACGGTCAGGGTGCCGTCGATGGACTCGAAGACCTCGGTCATATCGGCCTGTACGCCGCCGGGCCCGCCGACCTCGACGCTGAGTCCGCCGCCGCCGGTAGTGATCTTCCGTACGTCCTCGACGAAGGCGGCGCGGTCGGCGGAGTCCTCACCGGGCTCGGTGCTGGCGACCGGGACCATGAGGGTGGAGCCGTCCTTCGACGGGATGGCCACGGGGCGGGAGGTCAGGCGGTGTCCGGCGGCGATCTCGGCGCTCTGCCGGTCGGCGGTGGCGCGGTCGGCGGCGGTCAGGCCGCCGTCGCGGTGGTAGACGATGACGATCTCGGTGGCCTCGCCGCCCGGCAGCTCCTGCTGTATCCGGGTCGCCTGGGTGGAGTCGGCGCTCTCGGGGAGGTAGTCCACGATGTTGTCGCGCTGGGCGTCGCCGAGTTTGCCCGCGAAGGGCGCGGCGACGGCGACGACGGCGATCCACAGCAGAACGATGGCCCAGGGCACGGCCCGCCGTCGTCTCCTGGCGGCTGCCTGCGTGGGCTGTTCTGCGGTGGACGGTACGGAACCCATGGGTTGCTCCCCTTCATCACGGGTGACCGGGCTTGCCGTCACCAGATTCCCGTGCGGGGCGGCCGGGTTCGTCGGGCGCGGGGGCGAGATGGGGCGTACCGCACGGGGTGACCGGGGGTGGCGGTTACTCCCCGGGGAGTACGGCCGCTACGACGGTGGGGGCATCCGGACGCCCAGACCCCCCGGACCCCCGGGACCCCGGACGCCCAGACCCCCCGGACCCCCGGGACCCCGGACCCCCGGACCCCCGGACCCCGGGACCCCCGGGGCCCCCGGGGCCCCTCGAACCGGCCCGAGCAACCGGCCCGAGCAGGCGGGCCCACCACCCCCGCGCCCGCGCCCCACGGACCGGGCCGAACAATCCAGCCCGTCCTGGGGGTCCGTCCCAGGCGGAGCCCTGGGGGAGCCCTGGGGGAGCCCAGGCGGAGCTTGAGGACACGCCCGAAGGGTGGGCCGCCCCACCGGGGCACGGCCCCCGGGCGAACCGCGAGCGCGGGAGAAGTGAGCCCGGCGCTGCCGGAACCGGCTCAAAGCACGGTTCCAGCAGCGCTCTTCCGTACTTTCGGCCGGTACGCGATGGGCCCGAGGCTTTCTAGCGTGAGCGGCATGAACTCAGCCGAGCGGCCGACAGGGCCACCTGGAAGGATGTCCGCCGGACGGATGCCCGGGGGAAGGATGCCCGGCATCGGGCTGGGCGTCGTGTTCGCCCTGGGGATCGCCTTCACGGCGTACATGCTCATGAACAGTTGGGGCGGCGCCTCCTGGGTGTTCGGCTCCGTGGTCTCGATCGCCGTGAGCGGTATCGCGCTGATGCGCGAGCGGCACAAGGTGCTGACCACGGTCGCGGGCCTGGCCGTGACGGCCGCCGCCGTCACCGTGTCCCGGATCGCCGGGGAGGATCTGCCGCAGGAGCCCGCGCCCATCACGGCGTTCGCCCTGTCGGTGCTCGTCGGCTCCGCGATCAGGACGCTGCCGCCGGGACCGGCCGCCGGGATCGCGGTGGGCGGTGTCGTGGTGACCGCGGTCATCGGGTCCGGCGGGCTGAACGGCGTGACGGGCCTGGCCACGACGGCGATGATCGCCGCCCTGCTGACGGGGCCGGCGCTGCGCGGGCTCGACAGCAGGGCGCGGACCACCGGCACGGCACCGCAGGGGTCCTGGGTCGACCCGCCGCGGTCGTAGCGTGGCCGGGGACCCGAACGCGATGGGCCACGCCCGGCCCGCTGCCGGTGCCGGTGCCAGTGCCGGTGCCGGTGCCGGTGCCGGTGCCGGTGCCGGTGAGCCGCCCGGCGCCCCGCCCGCGCCCCCGCCGCCGCGCGCGGGCCACCGGCACGGATTCCGTAACCTGATCGACGTGACCGTTCCGAACCCATGGGGCGGGGTCGTCTCCACCGTCGGGCTCGGCCTCACGTTCCTCGCGGCGATCACCGTCCAGGCCGCCGCCCTCGCGCAGACCTGGGGAGCCGCGTCCTGGATTCCGGGCGCCGCCGCCTCCGTGGCGGTGTGCGGTCTCGCGCTGACGCGCCGCCGGGGGCGGATCTGGACAGCGGTCGCGGGCCTCGCCGTGGCGGCGCTGGCGGTCCTCGTCCCGCTGCTTCCCGGCGTCCGGCTGCCCGCCGGACTCGGACCCTCCATGGCCCTGGGCCTGGCGGTGCTGATCGGATCGGCCGTCCGGGAGCTGCCGGCGGTACGTGCCGGATCCATCGCGGGTGCCGGGCTGCTGCTGGTCGCCGCCCAGTTCGCCGCCCGGCCGGCGACCGCCGTCACCGCCATCGCCGCGGCGGCCTGGCTGGCCGCCCTCGGGGTGGGCCTGTCGCTGCGCAGGCTCGACGACCGGGCGCGGGCCACCGCACAGCGGGTGCGCCAGGCCGAACGGCTGGAGCTGGCCCGGGAACTGCACGACATCGTGGCCCACCACATCACGGGGATGCTGATCCAGGCGCAGGCCGCCCAGGTCGTGGCGCGGCGGGACCCGGAGAACGTGTCGGACTCGCTGACCGAGATCGAGACCGCCGGGTCCGAGGCCATGGCCGCGATGCGCCGCGTCGTCGGGCTGTTGCGCGACACCGACGACGCGGCACCGCCCGCGCCCGGTCCGGAGGGGCTGAGCACGCTGGTGGAGCGCTTCGGCCGCGAGGGCCCGGAGGTGCGCCTGCACGCGCCCGAAGACGACACCGGGTGGCCGCCGGAGGTGACCAGCACCGTGTACCGCGTCGTCCAGGAAGCGCTGACGAACGTCCTGCGGCACGCGCGGCACGCCCGCTCCGTCGAGGTCACCGTGGGCCGCGACGCCGGGGTCGTCACCGTCGAGGTCACGGACGACGCCGTTCCGGACTCCGCACGGCCCCATCAACGCGGCGGCTACGGTCTGATCGGTATGCGCGAACGTGTCGAAACGCTCGGCGGCTCACTGTCCGCCGGTCCCCGGCCCGGCGCCGGCTGGTCGGTGCGGGCGACCCTGCCCGTCCCCGCGAGGGAGCCCGGATGACCATCAAGG
The DNA here is from genome assembly GCF_053607985.1 of Streptomyces sp. NPDC055078. Classification (NCBI taxonomy): domain Bacteria; kingdom Bacillati; phylum Actinomycetota; class Actinomycetes; order Kitasatosporales; family Streptomycetaceae; genus Streptomyces; species Streptomyces sp. NPDC055078. Next base: position 13,813 of record NZ_JBSGUP010000090.1, on the reverse strand, counting down.
TCCTGCCCGTCCCCGCCAGGGAGCCCGGATGACCATCAAGGTCCTGCTCGCCGACGACCAGTCGATGATCCGCCGCGGCCTGCGGCTGATCCTGGAGGATCAGCCCGACCTCACGGTCATCGGAGAGGCCGGGGACGGCGCCGAGGCGATCGAGCTGGCCAGGCGGCTACGGCCGGACGTGTGCCTGGTGGACATCAGGATGCCCAAGCTCGACGGCATCGAGGTCACCCGCGCGCTGGCGGGCCGGGGGGTGCCCGATCCCCTGCGGGTCGTCGTGGTCACCACGTTCGACCTCGATGAGTACGTGTACGGGGCACTGCGCGGCGGCGCGGCGGGGTTCGTTCTCAAGGACGCCGGGCCCGCCCTGCTCATCGAGGCGGTCCGCGCCGCCCACAACGGCGACGCGCTGGTCTCGCCGTCGGTCACGCTGCGGCTGCTGAAACACTTGAACGGGACGGCGGCGGTGCGCCGCGACCGTGCCGGGCAGTCGCCACAGCTGTCCGAACGCGCGCTGGAGGTCGTACGGGCTGTCGCGCGCGGCCGGACCAACCAGGAGATCGCCGCCGAGTTGTTCATCTCTCTCAGCACGGTCAAGAGCCATCTGTCCGGGATCCAGACCAGACTCGGGGTGCGCAACCGGACCGAGATCGCGGTCTGGGCGTGGGAGAACCGCATCGTGGAGAGCACCTCCGACTAGGCCCGTTCATACCTCACCGGCCTCACCGGCGGCGGCTCCGCGCGGGCCTGTCCGCGCGGGCCTGTCCGCGCGGGCCTGTCCGCGCGGGCCTGTCCGCGCGGGCTTCGCCCATCGGCAGGGCCGACGCATCCGACCCGGCCGAAAGTACGGCCGCCGGCGACGGGAACCGTACTGTGGACCGGTGCCGTCGAGGGCGTGGAATTCCAGGATGAGGGCATGCCACACGCAGATTCCCCTCCCGCACTCCACGCCGAGGGCTTGACGAAGACATACAGCCGCCGCGGCCGACCGGCCCTGAGCGGCGTGAACCTCACCGTCCCCGCCGGCCGGGTCATCGGCCTGGTCGGCCCGAACGGGGCGGGCAAGTCGACCTTGCTGCACCTCGCCTGCGGGCTGACCGGGCCGACGTCCGGCTCACTGACCGTGCTGGGGTCGCGTCCGGCGGCCAACGCCTCGCATCTGGCCCGGGTGGGGTTCGTCGCGCAGAACACACCGGTGTACGGCTCGTTCACGGTGGCCGAGCACATGAAGCTCGGCGCGAGGATGAACCCGGGCTGGGACCCGGTCCTGGCCGAGCGGCGCATCAGCCAGGTGGGGCTGAACCCCGCGCAGAAGGCGGGGCAGCTCTCGGGCGGCCAGCGGGCCCAGCTGGCGCTGACGATCGCGGCGGCCAAACGGCCCGAGCTGCTGATCTTCGACGAGCCCGCGGCGGCCCTGGACCCCCTGGCGCGCAAGGGATTCCTGCACAACCTGATGGAGTTCGTCCTGGAGCTGGGCGCCAGCGCCGTACTCTCCTCACACCTCCTCGGCGACGTCGAGCAGGTCTGCGACCACCTCATCGTGCTGTGCGACTCGCGGGTACAGGTCGCCGGGGACACCCGGGACCTGCTGGCCGGGCACGCCCGGCTGCTCGCGCCGCGCGGCGGGTTCGACCGGCCGCCCGCCGGGGTCGAGGTGATCTCGATCGAGCACAGCGGCGACCACAGCAGAGCGGTCGTACGCACCGGCACCCCGCCCGGCGCTCCTCCCGGCACCTCGCCCACCGCCCCGCAGGCCGCCCTGCCCTACCGGGCCGAGCCCGTCACGCTCGAAGAACTCGTCCTCGCCTATATGACCCGGGCAGCCGCCGCACCCGGCGCCCTGACCGGGGCCGCGACCCGGGGGGCCCGGCGATGATGTGGCTCAGCTGGCGCCAGTTCCGCGTCCAGGCACTGTTCGCCGCCTGCGCGCTGGCCGTCGTCGCCGCGTATCTGGCGCACCTCGGCATGGACATCCGCGACGCCTACGACGTGTACCGGGCCGAGTGCGCGGGCCCGGCCGACTGCGCCCGGGAAAGGAGCCAGTTCCGCAGCGCGTACCAGAACACCCTGCTGTTCCTGGCGACCGGGCTCGCCCTGATCCCCGCTCTCATCGGCACCTTCTGGGGCGCTCCCCTGATCGCGCGGGAACTGGAGACCAACACGCACCGGCTGGTGTGGAACCAGAGCGTCACCCGCCCGCGCTGGCTCCTCGGCAGGATGCTGCTCGCCGGCTCGGCCGCGTTGATCGTGACCGGCGCGGCGGCTGCCCTGCTCACCTGGGCGGCCCGCCCCTTCGACGAGGTGGTCAAGGAGGATTTCAGCACCTTCGTGTTCGGGGCACGCGACATCGCGCCGATCGGCTACGCCGCGCTGGCCTTCGCCTTCGGCACCGTCGTCGGGCTCCTGCTGCGCCGGACCCTGCCCGCGATGGCTGTGACGCTCGTCGGCTTCCTCGCCTTCCAGTTCTTCTTTCCCAACGTGGTGCGGCCGAGCCTCATGCCGCCGGACCGGACCACATTGCCGATGACGGCCGAAGCCATCAACCAGGCGCAGAACCTGGGCAGCCTCGGCGGTGGTTCCGTGATCGGCGGGGTGCGGATTCCGGACGCGCCCGACGCGTGGATCGCCGAGACGAGCCCACTGCGTACCGCGGACGGCAGGGCCCTCGACGGGGCCGAGTTCAACGAGTGCCTCGACAGCCCGCCCAGAACCGGGGCGGACGGCACCTTCGGCGACACGGCGGTGTGCCTCGCCGGGCACGACCTCCATGTCGACGTCAGGTACCACCCCAGGAGCCGCTACTGGGCGTTCCAGGGGCTGGAGACCGCGATCTATCTGGCACTCAGCGGGATCCTCACCGTGTTCGGACTCCGGCGAGTGAGGCGCGGGTGATTTCCCCCGGGCGACAGGCCCCTACGGCGTACGGGGACGGCGGGCCCTGACCGCGGACCCTGACTGCGGACGCGGTCGGCCGGACGCGGACGGTCGGACGCGGACGGTCGGACGCGGACGGCGGGCCCCGGCTGCGGGCGCTGACGGCCGACGATCGCCAGGGGGACCGTGACGTACCAGGGTCCCCGGAGCCTCAGGGCGACAGCGTACGGGCGGTCGACAGCAGCCGGACGGTGTCGGCGGGCGGGAGCTGGAGCGCAACGCCCACCGTGGTCAGGACTTCCCGCTCGGAGGCGCTGTACGGCCCGTCGGCGAGTGCGATCCGCGCGCCCTGGAGGAGGATCGACTCCCGTCCGGCGGGTGCCAGATGGGGCGCCAGGGGCTCCAGTGCCTCGTGAAGCTCGATGGCGAGGGCGGCGCCGTACGGCCCGACGTCCGTGACGAAGCGGCCGGTGTCGGCGGCGAGGGCCTCGATCAGCCCGGTGAGCTGGTCCTCGGTGCAGTCGTGGAGCCCGGCCGCGCGGACCGTGGCGACGGCGGTCTCCCGGACGGAGCGGGACGAGGTGCCACCGGACGCGAGGACGGCGAGGGCGACGGTGTGGACGGCGTCCCGGAGCATCGCGGAGAAGCGGGCGGTGGTGGGGTGGTCGAGGGCGTCCATGCCGAAGTGCCCGTGGCAGGCCGCGCATTCGACGACCGGGCCGGCGGAACCGCGCGGGACCAGCGGAATGCCGAGCAGGGTGAAGCGGCGACGGCCCGTACGACGGCGGTAATTCCGGTCGCCTCCGCAGTCCGGGCAGAAGAACTCCCCGTCCCCTACCGTGTTCCAGGAAGTGTGAATGCCGCAGACCAGCAGCTTTCGGCCAAATACTCCCCGGTCTGCGCGCACTGCGCACCTCCGTAACGCTCCGGCAACATTCCCGCGTTGACGTGATGTTAACCACAGCGGTGTGCTGGCGTCAGCTCCCCGGCGAAGGTGCGCCGTTTCATGGCCGATTCCACGCCATCCAACAGCGAAGCGGAATGCGCCCGCGCCCCCGTAATGTCCGATGAGGGACACCACGGGGGCGCGGGCGGGAAAGTGAACCCGCTCAGCGGGCGGCGCGGTTGACGGCGGAGACGACCGCCTTCAGCGAGGCCCGGGTGGTGTTGGCGTCGATGCCGATCCCCCAGAGCACCTTGCCGTCGATCGCGCACTCGATGTACGACGCGGCCTGCGCGGAAGCGCCCTCGCTCATCGTGTGCTCGGTGTAGTCCAGCAGCCGCGCGTCCACGCCCACCGCGCTCAGCGCCGCGAAGAAGGCGGAGATCGGCCCGTTCCCGGAGCCGGCCAGTACGGTGTCCGCGCCGTCCACGACCGCCTCGACGGTCAGGGTGTCGACACCGTCCGTGTCGGTGGTCGTCTGGCCGGAACGCAACTGGATCCGGCCCCACGCGTTGTCCGGGTTGGGCAGATACTCGTCCTGGAAGACCGACCAGATCTCGCCGGGCGTGATCTCCCCGCCCTCGCCGTCCGTTTTCATCTGGATGATCTTCGAGAACTCGATCTGCATCCGGCGCGGCAGGTCCAGCTTGTGGTCATTCTTCAGGACGTAGGCGATACCGCCCTTGCCCGACTGCGAGTTGACCCGGATGACGGCCTCGTAGGAGCGTCCGACGTCCTTGGGGTCGATAGGCAGATACGGCACGGCCCAGTCGATCTCGTCCACGGACTTCCCGGCGCTCGCCGCGTCGGCCTCCATGGCGTCGAAGCCCTTCTTGATGGCGTCCTGGTGGGAGCCGGAGAAGGCGGTGTAGACCAGATCGCCCGCGTAGGGGTGGCGCGGGTGGATCTCCATCTGGTTGCAGTACTCGCTGGTGCGGCGGATCTCGTCGATCGCCGAGAAGTCGATCTGCGGGTCGACGCCCTGCGAGAACAGGTTCATCCCCAGGGTGACCAGGTCGACATTGCCGGTGCGCTCGCCCTGGCCGAACAGACAGCCCTCGATCCGGTCGGCTCCCGCCATCAGGGCCAGCTCGGCGGCGGCGACGGCGGTGCCCCGGTCGTTGTGCGGATGCACGGACAGACAGATGTGCTCACGCCGGGACAGATTGCGGCCCATCCACTCGAAGCGGTCCGCGTGCGTGGAGGGGGTGGAGCGCTCCACCGTGGCGGGCAGATTGAGGATGATCTCCCGGCCGGCCTCGGGCTGCCAGACGTCCATGACGCCCTCGCAGACCTCCAGCGCGAAGTCCAGCTCGGTGTCGGTGAAGATCTCGGGGCTGTACTGGTAGCCGAAGACCGTCTCGGGACCCAGCAGCTTCTCGGCGTACTCCATCACCAGCCGGGTGCCGTCCACGGCGATCTGCCTGACCTGCTCCCGGGTGCCCCGGAAGACGACCCGGCGGAACATCGGCGCGGTCGCGTTGTACAGATGGACGGTGGCCCGGTGCGCACCGCGCAGGGACTCCACGGTCCGCTCGATCAGGTCCTCACGGGCCTGGGTCAGGACGGAGATCGTCACGTCCTCGGGGATCGCGCCCTGTTCGATGATGGAGCGTACGAACGCGAAATCCGTCTCCCCGGATGACGGAAAACCGACCTCGATCTCCTTGTATCCCATCCGCACCAGCAGCTCGAACATCTCGCGCTTGCGGCTGGGCGACATGGGGTCGATCAGGGCCTGGTTGCCGTCGCGCAGATCGGTGGACAGCCAGCGGGGGGCCTTGGTGATCCGCTTCTCGGGCCAGGTGCGGTCGGGGATCTCGACGGCTTCGTACCGGCCGTACCTGTGGATCGGCATGCCGGACGGCTGCTGGGTGTGGGTCGCGGTCGTGATGGGCGTGGGGCGACCGACGGAAGAACGATCAGACATTGCGCAGGGCTCCTCGGGGTCCAGCTGAAGGACGGCCGACGGATTCGAAGCAGCACCAGATCCCGCGGGGAGGGAGTCGGCCTACGACTACAGGCCCTCGCCGCGGCAGCTAAGAAGAAGCAGCCCGAAACGCATGATGCGCGAAAGCGTAACCGAGTCCTGCGGGCATCAGTGGTCCTGTATCAGTATGCGGGACGCCGATCAGTTTCAGTCAATCCGGATCCTTCACTCCATTTCATTAATCGTGCTGGCAACTAGTGACATGGCGGTGACCCGGTGCCACATTGCCGGGCATGGCTGACAACCCCGCTGACCGCGCCGAGTCCCCTGACCGCGCCGTGCCCGCCTTCGGGACCTTCGGTGCCGACCGTGCTGACCGTGCTGACCGAACCGTGCCCGCCTTCGGCGCCGACCGTGCCGACCGAACCGACCGGGCCTACCACCCGGTGTTCTGCACGATCATTCCGCCGCATGTCCTCGACAAGCTGGCCCGCGCCGACGATCCCGTGATCGCCGCACCCGCCCGCCGCACCCTGGAGGCCGACGCCGCCCAGCGAACCCGCCGCCGGCTCAACACCGTCGCCGGAGTGCTGTCCGGCCGCTCCGCCGCCGCCCCCGGCGCGGCACCCGACCAGCCGCAGCGCACCATCCACGACTGCGAGCACGGCACCGCGCTGCCCGGCCGCAAGGTCCGCGGCGAGGGCGAGGAACCCGGCCAGGACGCGACCGTCAACCGGGTCTACGCGGGCCTCGGGGCGACCTTCGACCTGCTGCTCTCCTCCTACGGCCGCAGCTCGCTCGACGGCGAGGGGCTGCCGCTGACCGCGAGCGTCCACTACGACAGGGATTACGGGAACGCCTTCTGGGACGGCGAACAGATGGTGTTCGGCGACGGTGACGGCGAGATCTTCCTCGACTTCTCCATCCCGGTGGACGTCATCGCGCACGAGCTGGCGCACGGGCTCACCCAGCACACGGCGAATCTGAGCTACTTCGGCCAGCCCGGCGCGCTGAACGAGTCCGTATCGGACGTCATCGGCTCACGGGTCAAGCAGCGCGTCCTCGGCCAGAGCGCCGACCAGGCCGACTGGCTGATCGGCGCGGGGCTGCTGGCCCCCCGGGTCACGGGCGTGGCGCTGCGCTCCATGAAGGCGCCGGGGACCGCGTACGACGACGACGTACTCGGCAAGGACCCGCAGCCCGCGACGATGGACGACTACGTCCGTACGGGCCGGGACAACGGCGGGGTGCACATCAACTCCGGCATCCCCAACCACGCCTTCTATCTGCTGGCGACCCAGCTCGGCGGGAACGCCTGGGAGCGCGCCGGGCAGATCTGGTTCGACACCCTGACCGGCGGGCAGCTGGCCGAGGACACGAACTTCGAGGAGTTCGCCACCCGGACGGTGGCGGCGGCCCGGGAGCGCTACGGCGACGGGGCGGAGCTGGGCGCGGTCCAGAAAGCGTGGTCGCAGGTGGGCGTGGCGACCGGGTGACGCACCACCGGCCCGGGGCGGGGCGCGGCGTCCGCTGCGGCTCCGCCCCGGACCGGACCGCCCTGGAGCGCCCTGGACCGCCCTGGACCGGACCACCGCCCTGGACCGGAGCGTCCCGGACCGGACCGGGCCCGCGTACGGCAGGGCGGGGCGGACGTACGGTGCGCCTCGCCCCAGGGCGCGCGGCCCAGACCGGACCGCCCTGGACCGGGCCGGGGCGGGCCGTTTCCGGTCGCATCGCCGCTCCCGGCCGCCGGGACCGATCGTTCCGGTTTCGCGGCCGGGAGATCCGTACTAGAACGGGAACCATGCGTATCCAGGTAAGGCGTACGGGCGGATTCGCCGGGATCGAGCGGTTCGCGGAGGTGGACACCTCCGGGCTGGCCGACGCGGACACATGGCACGCGCTGGCCGGGCGGGCGGTGGCGGACGGCCGGGAAATCCCGCCGGTCGGGGTGCCGGACGGGTTCAGCTACCAGCTCACGGTGGACGGGCGCACGGTGTACTGCTCGGACCCCCGGCTCACCGAGTCCCAGCGGGAGCTGATCTCGCGGGTGCTGCGGGAGGGCTCGTAAGCCCCGCCGCCGCGCGGCGTACGAACCGCGCCCGGCTCAGAAGCCGAGCTTGCGGAGCTGCTTCGGGTCCCGCTGCCAGTCCTTCGCGACCTTCACATGCAGATCGAGGTACACGGGCGTCCCGAGCAGGGCCTCGATGTGCTTGCGGGACTTGGTGCCGACCTCTTTCAAGCGCTTGCCCTTGGGGCCGATGATGATGCCCTTCTGGCTGGGGCGCTCGATGTACAGATTGGCGTGAATGTCCAGTAGCGGCTTGTCGGCGGGGCGGTCCTCGCGGGGCAGCATCTCCTCGACCACCACCGCGATCGAGTGCGGCAGCTCGTCCCGTACGCCTTCCAGCGCGGCCTCGCGGATCAGCTCGGCGACCATGACCTGCTCGGGCTCGTCCGTGAGGTCGCCCTCCGGGTAGAGCGCCGGGCCCTCGGGCAGCAGCGGGACCAGCAGATCGGCGACCAGCTGGATCTGCTTGTCGCCCACGACGGAGACCGGGACGATCTCCGCCCATTCGAAGCCCAGCTCGGTGGAGAGCCGGTCGAGGGCGATCAGCTGCTCGGCGAGCGCCTTGGAGTCGACGAGATCGGTCTTGGTGACGACCGCGACCTTCGGGGTCTTTCTGATCCCCGCCAGTTCCTTGACGATATAGCGGTCGCCCGGGCCGAGCTTCTGGTCCGCGGGGATACAGAATCCGATGACGTCGACCTCGGCCCAGGTGGTACGGACGACATCGTTCAGCCGCTCGCCGAGCAGGGTGCGCGGCTTGTGCAGACCCGGGGTGTCGACCAGGATCAGCTGCGCCTCCGGGCGGTGCACGATGCCGCGCACGGTGTGCCGGGTCGTCTGCGGCCGATTGGAGGTGATCGCCACCTTCTGGCCGACGAGAGCGTTCGTGAGAGTGGACTTGCCCGCGTTGGGGCGGCCGACGAAGCAGGCGAAGCCCGCCCGGTGGGGGGCGGGCTCGGTGGACTGGGTACGAACGCTCATGCCGCCCATTGTCGCTGATCCCCGGACCGCCTTTGGCCGTGGAGCCCCGGACCCCCAGTGACCGCACGGTCCGCCGGGCCGGTTCACCGACGTATCCGGACCGGTTCACCCGCGTACCGGGGGTGGGATTCGCCCGTCGCCGGGAAGTCACCGGAGCCGAAACGCACCAACTGGCGGGAGCCGTACGACGGTACGACGCGGAGGCTCAGCCGGCTGTGCCCGAGGAACGCAGCCGGCCGTCCGGGCCCGCCAGGAGCACCGGCGTTTCCGGGCCGCCCAGATCCCGTACCGCCGCCCGGTCCTCGTCGGTCAGCGACTCGGCGCCGGAGACCACCGCCGCCGCCTCCAGCGAGCGGGCCCCGCTCGCGACCGCCATCGCGACCGCCGTCCGGAGCGCGCTGAGCCGAAGGGACGGGAGGTCGACGGTCCCGGCGACGTAGGTGCGGCCGTTCTCGTCGCGTACGGCAGCGCCCTCGGGCACGGCGTTGCGGGCGCGGGCGCTGCGGGCGAGGGTGATGATCTTGCGGTCCTCGGGCCCGAGGCCGTCCGTGTCGGCGGGGGCTGTGGGGTCCTTGGGGTGTGCGGAGTCTGCGGGGCCGGTGCTCTGCGTCATGGTCCCGAGCATAGATCGGGACCATGACGCCCCGGCCGGGGGTCAGCCCTGGACGCCCTTGACGAACTTGTCGCCCGCGCGCTTGGCGAGATCGTCGAAGTTCTTGTGCCCGGACGCGTTCTCGGGGACGTAGGAGAACCGGGTCACCCCGGTCCCCTGCCGGGCCACCATCAGGTTGACGTCGAACTTCATGGAGAGCTGGGCGATGTTCAGGCTGAGCCGGAGGGAGTGGGACTCCTCGCCGAACACGGGGCCCTGGAGCTTCTCGACCTTGACCTCGATCTTCTCGGCGTCGGCGCCGTGGACGAAGGCGGTGCAGCTCTCCAGCGCCGTGCCGACGCTCTTGACGAACTCCTCGGCCCCCTTGCCGGGGAAGGTGAGGACCTGCTGGGTGACCGCGCTGTTGCCGCCGTCGCCCTGGAACTCGACGCTGGTGCCCGTCGTGACCCCGGGCATCTTGTCCGCGAGGAGCTGGGCGATCGGCCCGCACTCCTTCTTGTCCGCGGTGTAGGTCTCGTCGTCCGGCTCGGGCTTGCCCGCCTCGTATCCGGCGGGCAGGTCCTTGACCTCCAGGGTGCCGGCCTTCATCAGGGCTGCGGTCAGCGGCTCGGCCTGGCCCTTCTCCTGACCCTGCTCCTGGTCCTTCGCCTGCTCGTTGGCCTTCTTGTCGCCCTTGTCGCTCGTGTCGTCGCCGGAACCACAGGCGGCGGCGGTGAGACAGAGCGCGGAGACGGCGAGAACGGCGGCGGCGCCGCGGCGTCTACGGGTACGCATATGAGTGGTGACTCCCCTTGCACATGACTTGCTCATGGGGAGCTTCCCCCCTCCCCCATCGGACCGCCAGAGCATACCTGGGCACCGCACCTATTCAGCCACCTGGCGGGCGATACCCGGTGATAGCAGGCAGAATCAACTCAAGCGGCTCAAGGGGCTCAAGGGGGCTCGAACGGCAGGGGCCCAGCGCGGCTCAAGGCCGGTCGAGCCGCAGCCGTACGGCCTTCGGCAGACCCGCGACCACCAGGTCGTAGGAGTCCTCGATCAGCTCCCGGACCATCCGGTCCGGCAGGTCACCCACGGTCACCGTGTTCCAGTGACGCTTGTTCATGTGCCAGCCCGGGACGATCGCGCTGTGATCGGCGCGGAGCTGGACCGCGAGGTCCGGATCGCACTTCAGATTGACCGTCAGCGGCTCGCCGTCCAGCGAGCTGAGCGCGAACACCTTCCCCGCCACCTTGAAGACTGAGGTCTCGGGGCCGAACGGGAACTCCTCGACCGCGTCGTTGAACTCCAGGCAGAACGCCTTCAGATCCGCTGCCCTCATGCCGCGTGCGCTCCTTCCGCTGCCCTCATGCCGCGTTCCCTCATGCCGCGTGCACTCCCTCCGCGTGCCCTCATGCCGCGTGCTCTCCTTCCGAGCTGTCACCCACCGGTTCCGCCAGCACCGTGACGATCTTGTTCCGGCGGCCGGCCGGGGACTCCGCCGTCAGCCGCAGCTTCCGCCCGTCGGGCAGGTCGACCAGCGCGGTCGCACCCGCGATCGGGACCCTGCCGAGCGCCTTCGCCAGCAGCCCGCCCACGGTCTCCACATCCTCGTCGTCCAGCTCGTCCAGGCCGTACAGCTCGCCCAGATCCCCGATGTCCAGCCGGGCGGTGACCCGGAAACGGCCCTGGCCCAGCTCCTCGACCGGGGGCAGCTCACGGTCGTACTCGTCGGTGATCTCGCCGACGATCTCCTCCAGGATGTCCTCGATGGTGACGATGCCCGCCGTGCCGCCGTACTCGTCGATGACGACAGCGACATGATTGCGCTTCTGCTGCATCTCGCGCAGCAGATCACCGGCGTTCTTGGTGTCGGGGACGAAGACGGCGGGCCGCATCGCCGTCGAGACGAGGTCGTTCTCCGCGTCGCGGTTGACATGCGTCTTGCGGGCCAGGTCCTTGAGATAGACGATGCCGACGACGTCGTCCTCGTTCTCCCCGGTGACGGGGATACGGGAGAAGCCGGAGCGCAGGGCCAGGGTGAGGGCCTGCCGGACGGTCTTGTACCGCTCGATGGAGATCAGGTCCGTGCGCGGGGCCATCACTTCCCGTACGAGGGTGTCGCCCAGCTCGAAGACGGAGTGCACCATCCGGCGCTCCTCGTCCTCGATGAGGGATTCCTGCTCGGCGAGGTCCACCATCGCCCGCAGTTCGGCCTCGCTCGCGAACGGGCCCTTGCGGAACCCCTTCCCCGGGGTGAGCGCGTTGCCGATGAGGATCAGCAACTGAGGGACGGGGCCCATGATCCGGGCCAGCGGCAGCAGGACGTACGCCGACGCCGTAGCCGTGCTCAGCGGGTGCTGGCGGCCGATGGTGCGCGGTGAGACACCGACCGCCACATAGGAGACGAGGACCATCACGCCGATGGCGACGGTCAGCGCCTCCCAGGTCTCGGCGAACTCCTGGAGACAGGCGTACGTGACCAGGACGCCCGCCGCCATCTCGCACGCCACCCGCACCAGCAGGGCGACATTGAGATAGCGCGTCGGGTCGGCGGTGACCTGCGTCAGTTTCGCCGCGCCGCGCCGCCCGGAACGGACGGCCTCGGCCGCGCGGAATCCGGAGACCCGGGCGATGCCCGCCTCGGCGCACGCCGCCAGCCAGGCCACCACGACCAGCAGGACCGCGCCGAAGACCAGGGGGCCGCTCATGAGACGGTCGGCGCCGGGGAGGGGCCGGTGAGGCCCTTCTCCGCCCGCCAGCCGTCGACGATCGCCGCCTGGAGGCCGAACATCTCGGCCTTCTCGTCCGGCTCCTCGTGGTCGTACCCCAGCAGATGAAGCACTCCATGGACCGTCAGGAGCTGTAGCTCCTCGTCCATGGAGTGCTGTGTCGGAGCCTGTTCACCCTGCTCCTTGGCGACCTCGGGACAGAGCACGATGTCACCGAGGAGCCCTTGCGGGGGCTCCTCGTCGTCCTTGACGGGCGGGCGCAGCTCGTCCATCGGGAAGGACATGACATCGGTGGGGCCCGGCAGATCCATCCACTGGATGTGAAGCTGCTCCATGGCCTGGGCGTCCACGACGATCACCGACAGCTCGGAGAGCGGGTGGATACGCATCCGGGCGAGCGCGTACCGCGCGACGTCGAGGACAGCCTGCTCGTCGACCTCGGTTCCGGATTCATTGTTGACGTCGATCGACATGGTGTGGTTCGAGCTACTTCCCGTGCGCGCTTCGGCCCGCGTGCTGATGGCCCAGGCCGTCGTACTTCTCGTACGCGTCGACGATACGGCCGACGAGCTTGTGCCGGACGACGTCATGGGAAGTGAGCCGCGAGAAGTGCACGTCCTCGACGCCGTCCAGGATGTCCTGGACCTGGCGCAGACCGCTCTTGGTGCCGTTCGGCAGGTCGACCTGGGTGACATCGCCGGTGATGACGATCTTCGAGTCGAAGCCGAGCCGCGTCAGGAACATCTTCATCTGCTCGGCGCTGGTGTTCTGCGCCTCGTCGAGGATGATGAACGCGTCATTCAGCGTCCGCCCGCGCATATACGCCAGGGGCGCGACCTCGATGGTGCCCGCGGCCATCAGCCGGGGGATGGAGTCGGGGTCGAGCATGTCGTGCAGCGCGTCGTAGAGCGGGCGCAGATAGGGGTCGATCTTCTCGTAGAGCGTGCCGGGCAGAAAGCCGAGCCGCTCGCCCGCCTCGACGGCGGGCCTGGTCAGGATGATCCGGGTGACCTGCTTGGACTGCAGGGCCTGGACCGCCTTGGCCATGGCGAGATAGGTCTTGCCGGTGCCCGCGGGGCCGATGCCGAAGACGATCGTGTGCTTGTCGATCGCGTCGACGTACCGCTTCTGGTTGAGGGTCTTGGGGCGGATCGTCCGGCCTCGGCTGGACAGGATGTTCTGGGTGAGCACCTCGGCGGGGGTCTCGGCGCCGCCGTCACCCGTGCCGTTCTCACTCGCCCGGAGCATGGCGATCGAGCGTTCCACCGCGTCCTCCGTCATCGGCTGCCCGGTGCGGAGCACGAGCATCATCTCGTCGAACAGACGCTGGACGAGCGCGACTTCCGCCGCGTCTCCGACAGCGCTGACCTCATTGCCCCGGACATGGATGTCGGCCGCCGGGAAGGCTTTCTCGATCACGCGCAACAGGGCGTCACCAGAGCCGAGGACCGTCACCATCGGATGTTTGGCGGGGACGGTGAACTGGGCTCGTGCCTGCCCCGGCGCGGAGGGGCCTGTCGCGCCCTCGGGGCGCGGGGACCGGGTCTGGGCTGTGGGTGTCTGAGTCATGGGCCGGCTCTGTGGCCTGCACATACCTCCCGCTGCAGGGCTCTCGCTGCTCGATAACCTCTGGAACACCAGCGTACGACGCCGCACTGACAACAGCCGAGGGCTTTTCGGGGCGGACTTGCGC
>NZ_JBSGUP010000089.1:0-18177 GCF_053607985.1 Streptomyces sp. NPDC055078 | reverse complement strand
CGCTCGGCTGGCTGGACGTCAAGACCTCCGGCGGGGTCGAGGTCCCGCAGATCGAGGCGGCCGTCGACGAGGGTGGCCGTACCGGTTCCGCGTAAAGACGGCCTCGTTGGAGGCTGAAATGCCGAAAACGCCCGAGCCCCGTGAGTCCGACAACAACACGACTTCATCGGGGAACAGTTCTCATCGTGAAGGCAAGGGCAAGTCGCCCAGCCCCGGCCCCAGTCATGGGCACGGTCATTCACACTCGCACAGCGACGCCTTCGCCACGAAGGAAGGCAAGTGGGCACAGGAAGCCGAAGAGCGGATTTCCTTGTTCCGCCATGACGAGGAAATCGCGCGGGGACTGGCATTCGGATTGCCGGGATCACCGACGCTCGTCGACAAGACGATTCCCACGTTCTCACGCGGTGAACTGCCGCACTTCGCCGGCGAGCGGGGCACCTTCCTCAAGACCCCCTTCCTGGAGGACGTCAACCAGGTCGAGGACGCCGAGGTCGCCGTGTTCGGGGCGCCTCTCGACTCCGGCGCCACATACCGCCCCGGAGCCCGATTCGGCCCGCAGGGGATTCGGCGGTCGACGAACCTGTTCGGCACCTACTGCTTTGAGTTGGGTGTCGACCTGCGCGAGCAGCTGAACATCGTCGACATCGGCGATGTGTTCACCATCCCGGGCAATCTGGAGAAGTCGTTCGACCAGATCAGCCAGGCGATGGCGCATGTGTACCAGCGCGGGGTCTTCCCGGTCATCCTGGGCGGTGACCATTCCATCGGATACCCGACGATCCGCGGAATGGCGCCGTACGTCGACGGAAACATCGGCATCATTCACTTTGACCGGCATGTGGACACCCAGGAGACCGACCTGGATGAGCGCATGCACACCACGCCATGGTTCCACGCGACGAACATCAAGAACGCTCCCGCGACGAACCTGGTCCAGATCGGCATCGGCGGCTGGCAGTCACCACGAGCCGGAGTCAAGGTCGGGCGTGAGCGTGGCACCACCATCATCACCGTGGGGGATGTCGAGCGGATCGGGATCGAAAAGGTCGCGGAAATCGCGCTGGAAACGGCCTGGAAGGGCGCCAAGGCGGTTTACCTTTCGTTCGACATCGACGTCATCGACGCGGGCTTCGTACCCGGGACCGGCTGGCCGGAGCCAGGCGGTCTGCTGCCGAGGGAAGCCCTGAACCTCATCAGGATGATCTCGGCCCCCGGCCTCGCCGGACTGGAAGTCGTCGAATGCGCTCCGCCGTACGACTGGGCGGAACAGACGGCGCTGCTCAGCTCGCGCGTCATCCTGGACTCCCTCGCGGTCCTGGTCCGGGAAGGTCACCTCGGCAAGAAGGCGGCACTCAACGAGCGGCACGCCTGGGGCCCGACAGCGGCGTCCTGAGGCCGCCACCCGCCACGAGCGGCAGTGGGCTATCCGCCCTCCGCGCGAAGTCCACGCCGAAGTCCACGCCGAATTCGCGGGATTGCGACTCGCCGCATGAAATAGCGGGTCCGATCCCTGTCCGAGAGACGCGATGCAGCTCAACCGGGCGCGTGCCCCGGTCGCCGACACAGGCGGCCGGGGCGCGCGGGCGCGGGTCCGGCACCACAAAGTGTGGGCGGCCGGAGCGCGCCGGCGGTTCAGTCCCCCGCCCCCTCGATGATCGCGCCGAACGACGTGTTCACCGCCAGCAGACCCCCGTCCACCCGCAGGGTGATGCCGGTGATCCAAGAGGCGTCGCTGGAGGCGAGGAAGGCGGCGGCACCGGCGATGTCGTCGGGTTCGCCGACGCGGCCGAGGGGATAGGCGTCGCGGGCGAGGGCGGCCAGGAGGTCGGGGCGGTCGGCCCAGTTGCGGGTGCGGATGGTGCCGGGGTTGATCTGGTTGACGCGTACGCCCCGGGGGGCGAGGTCACCCGCGAGGGTGCGGGTGAGGGAGGCGAGGCCCGCTTTGGCGGCGCTGTAGGCGTGGTTGCCGAAGTCCGCTTCGGCGTTGACGGAGCCGATGTTGACGATGGCGCCGCGGCCGGAGGCGACGAGGTGGGGCAGGGCGGCGCGGGCGCAGCGGAAGGCGCCGGAGAGGGAGATGTCCAGGTCGCGGTGCCAGGTGTCGTCGGGCTGGTCCTCCAGCAAGGGGGTGTCCTCGTGGCAGGCGAAGGCGTTGTTGACGAGGACGTCCAGGGTGCCGAAGGTCTCGGCGGCGTGGGCGACGGCCGCCTCGATCTGGGTGCGGTCGGCGACGTCGCAGGGGGGGAAGGCGGCGCCGGTGATCAGTACGCCGTATCCCTCGAAACGCTGTATGCCATGGGTCATAGCGCCGAACGTACCGCTCTGATCAGCGCCTGAGCACGGGGATCGGCGGTGACGCCCTTGCGCAGCCCGTTGGTCACATAGCCGAGCGCGATCCCCGACTCGGGGTCGGCGAAGCCCAGGGAGCCGCCGCGCCCGGGGTGCCCGTAGGACCCGGGGCCGAGGAGTGGGGCGGCCGGGCCGTGGAGCATAAAGCCGAGGCCGTAGCGGGTGGGGACCACCAGGACCCGGTCGGGGCCCGCGGATTCCTCGGTGCGGGCGAGGGTGAGGGTGGCGGGGGCGAAGAGCCGGGGTCCGCCGTCGACTTCGCCGAGGGTGGCGGCGTAGAAACGGGCCAGCGCGCGGGCGGTGGAGATACCGCCGGATGCGGGGAGTTCGGCGGCCCGGTAGGCGGGGTCGTTCTCGTCGGGGAGCGGGTCGATCGCCCCGAAGGCGCGGCGGGTCAGCGAACCCGGGTCGCGGTACGCCTCGGACACGGCCCGTCTGGGGCGCAGCCGCAGCCCGCCGCCCTCGGCGGTCGGGGGTTCGGCGACCGGCCCGAGCCGCCCCACCCGGTGGGCCTCGTCCGGCGGCAGCCCGATCCAGAAGTCCAGGCCGAGCGGGCGGGCGATCTCCTGGGCGACCCAGCGGCCGATGGTGCGGCCGGTGACCCGGCGGACGAGTTCGGCGGTGAGCCAGCTGTAGGTCTGGGCGTGGTAGCCGTGGTCGGTGCCCGGCCGCCACTCGGGCCGCTGGGCGGCGAGCGCGGCGGGACCGCTGACGCCGTCGACGGCCTCGGCGGGGGTGAGGGGGCGGTCGAGGACCGGCAGCCCGGCGCGGTGGGACAGCAGGTGCCGGACGAGGACACGCTCCTTGCCCGCGGCCTTGAACTCGGGCCAGTACGTGCCGACGGGAGCGTCCAGGTCGATCTGACCGCGCTGGTGGAGGAGCAGGACGACGGCCGCCGCGACGCCCTTGGTGGCCGAGCGCACGATCTGCGCGGTGTCCACCGCCCAGGGCTCGGACCCTTCGACATCCCGGGTCCCGGCCCACAGGTCGACGACCTTGTGCCCGTGGCGGTAGACGGTGACGGCCGCCCCGCGCTCGCCGCGCTGCTCGAAGTTGCGTACAAACGCTTCCCGTACGGGTTCAAAACCCTCGGCAGCCGTGCCCTGGACGTCCACTGTGCTCTCCCGCTCCCGTTTGATCCCTTCCCTGGTGCAACGGCGGCGACCGGTCATTACTTCCGGGTCAGGCCCTTGCGGACCTGACGGATCGGACCAGCGGGTACCCCGAGCAGGATCGTTACGCCCGATGGTGTCACGGACGGGAGCGGGGACGCGCCGACCGAGGCCGTGCGAGGTCCCCGTTCACACGTCCGTGGTCAGTCACCGGTCCCGGGGCGATGCGGTCACCGATCCCGGTGTGACGTGGTCACCGGTCCCGAGCAGAAGTGGTCACCGGTCCCGAGCAGGAGTCGTCACCGGCCCCGGGGCGGCATCGTCACCGAACCCGGGGCGAAGCCGAACGGCAGCTCCAGCCGGTGCGCCCGCATCAACTCCCCGTCGCACAAAAGCTCCTGGGTACGCCCGTCCGCCGCGATCACCCCCTCGCTGAGGATCACCGCACGCGGGCACAGCTCCAGCGCGTACGGCAGATCGTGGGTGACCATCAGCACGGTGACGTCCAGCGAACGCAGGATGTCGGCGAGTTCGCGCCGGGACGCCGGGTCCAGGTTGGACGACGGTTCGTCGAGTACGAGAATCTCCGGCTCCATCGCCAGTACGGTGGCGACCGCGACCCGGCGCCGCTGCCCGAAGGAGAGATGGTGCGGCGGCCGGTCCGCGTACTCCGCCATGCCGACGCGCCCCAGCGCCGCCGCCACCCGGGCCGCCAGCTCCGGGCCGCGCAGCCCGGAGGCCGCCGGGCCGAAGGCCACGTCCTCCCGGACCGTGGGCATGAAGAGCTGGTCGTCGGGGTCCTGGAAAACGATGCCGACCCGCCGCCGGATCTCCGCGAGATTCCGCCGGGCGACCGGCAGGCCCGCGACGGATACGGTGCCGACTCCCCCGGCCAGGATGCCGTTGAGATGGAGTACCAGGGTGGTCTTGCCCGCGCCGTTGGGACCGAGCAGCGCGACCCGCTCGCCGCGCCGGACGGTCAGATCGACCCCGAACAGGGCCTGGTGACCGTCGGGATAGGCGTAGGCGAGCCCCCGTACATCAAGGGAGGGAACGGAGGGAACGGAGGCGGCCGTCACAGTGTCCACCCCAGCAGACAGACGGTGAGCGCGGCGGCCGGGAGGGCCCCCGCGTACGCCCACTGCGCCCGGGACGCGGTCACCCGGTCGATCACCGGCAGCACCCCCGTATAGCCCCGGCTCACCATCGCGAGATGCACACGTTCCCCTCGTTCGTAGGAGCGGATGAACAGCGCGCCCGCCGACTTGGCGAGGACACCCCACTGCCGTATGCCCCGCGCCTCGAAGCCTCGGGAGCGGCGGGCGATGGACATCCGCCGCATCTCGTCGGTGACCACATCCCCGTAGCGGATCATGAAGGACGCGATCTGCACCAGCGGCGCGGGCAGTCCGAGCCGCTGGAGACCGAGCAGCAGGGCGTGCAGTTCGGTCGTGGCGGCGAGGAGTACGGAGGCGGCGACGCCGAGCGTGCCCTTGGCGAGGATGTTCCACGCGCCCCACAGCCCGGGGACGCTCACCGAGACACCGAGGACCACGGTCCGCTCGCCCGGCACCACGAACGGCATCAGCAGCGCGAAGGCGACGAACGGGACCTCGATGAGCAGTCTGCGCAGCAGGGTGCGGGCGGGGACGCGGGCGATCGCCGCGACGGTGGCGAGGAGTGCGGCGTACGCGCCGAAGGCCCAGACCGCCTCGCGCGGGGTGGAGACCACGACGAGGACGAAGCAGAGGACGGCGACGAGCTTGCAGTGCGGCGGCAGGGCGTGCACGGGTGAGGGAGCGTCCAGATAGAGCCGGTGGCTGTGGCCCGCGCCCATGTCAGCCCGCGTCCGGGACCTTGGCGGGCCCGGCCGCCTTCGACCGGCGGCGGCGGACGACCACATAGAAGAGGCCGCTGCCTGCGACGACGGTCGCGCCGACGCCGATGACGCCCGCGAGGCCGCCGGAGAGCCGGGCGTTCGTGATGTCCCGGACGCCGTAGTCGGCGAGCGGGGAGTCCGCTGCCGCGTGGTCCTCCGCCTTCTTGTCGAAGCCCTTGTCGGCGGCGACCTTCTCCAGGCCGTCGGGGCTGGCGGAGGCGTAGAAGGAGACCCCGCCCGCGAGAACGACGGCGACGGCCAGACCGGTCAGCCACACCGCGCGCGGCGAACGGGCGGGCGGTGGGGCGGGGGCGTGTGCCGGGGCTGGTTCCGGCCCGGCGGCCTGGGCGGCCTGAGTCTGGGTCGGCCCAGCGGCCTGCGCCCGGGTCGGCCCGGGGGCCCGGTCCGCTTCCGGCCGCTCTTCCGCCGGTTGCGCCACCGTCGACGGCCGCGCTTCCGCCGGTTGTCCCTCCGCCGTCGGCCGCGCGTCCACCAGGGCGCCGCCGACGCGCAGCCGCAGCGGGGCGGCCGTCCCCCGGGCCCCGTACACCAGATCCGGGCGTACGGCGAGGACCGCGCCGACCGTCAGCATGGTGATCGCGGCCTCGCCGACGCCGATGAGGACATGCACACCGACCATCGCGGTGAGCACCTTGCCGATCGGTACGTCGGTGGTCCCGCCGACCGCGTACAGCAGGGTGAACGCGGCGGCGGACGCCGGTACGGAGACGAGCGCGGCGACGAAGGTCGCGGCGGTGACCGCGCGCCGGCCGCGCGGCAGGACGGCGAGCAGCGCGCGGAAGAGCCCGTACGCCACGAGGACCGTGACGACGCCCATGATCGTGATGTTCACCCCGAGCGCGGTGAGACCGCCGTCGGCGAACAGGATGCCCTGCATCAGCAGGACGACGGACAGACAGAGCACCCCCGTGTACGGCCCGACCAGGATCGCGGCGAGCGCGCCGCCCAGCAGATGTCCGCTGGTACCGGCCGCGACGGGAAAGTTCAGCATCTGTACGGCGAAGATGAAGGCGGCGACCAGACCGGCGAGCGGCGCGGTGCGCTCGGCGGCGGTGGAGGCGTCGGGCGTGCCCAGCTCACGGCGGGCCCCGCGCAGGCTGACGGCGACGGCCGCGGCGGCGGCGACTCCGGCGGCGGCCGATACGGGGGCGTTGATGAATCCGTCGGGCACATGCATGACTGGCTCCGTATCGGACAGACGAGTGACACCTCGACCACTGCCCGACGATAGTGAGCCCGCTGCACACTGCTTGCAAGAGCGCATTGGTCACAGGTGAGGATCAGCCGCATATACGAGCTGCACGAGAAGCACGGGAAACTCGCAGATCTGCGAGATATGCGAGATCTGCGAGATACCCGAATATCGAACTCTTGACCAAAATATGGGACATTAGTGGGCAAAGAGGACGAGTGTGAGGAGCGACCGATGCCTGCCGCCACCGTCGAAGACCATGCCTGGGCGCACATCGTCACCGACGCTCCCCATGACTCCCCCGTCGAGGTCGTCCTCTGCTACGAACCCACCGAGGATCCGCGCGCGGTCCGGTTCTCCTTTCCCAGCGCCTTTCCCAGCGGGCGGGACTGGACCTTCCCGCGCGAGGTGCTGGAGAGCGGCCTGCGGACACCCGTCCGCAGCGGCGATATCGAGGTCTGGCCGTGCGGCCGGGTGCAGGCGGTCGTGGAGTTCCACACCCCGGAGGGGGTGGCGGTGGTCCAGTTCGACACGAGTGTGCTGAGCCGTTTTCTGCGTCATACGTACGCGGCGTCCCGTTCGGCGCCACAGGCGGCCGAACGGCCGGTGGCCGCACCCCCACCCCCACCGGGATGACGGATACGGCCACCGGGCCGGCCTCAGGCGTCGGACGCGGACCGTTCGCGGTCCCCGTCGCCCGCCTCGGGCGTCAGACGCGGACCAGTTCGCGATCCCCGTCCGGGCCCTCCGGAGCGTCGGCGAGCTGCTTCTGGAGCTTCTCCCCCTCCACGTCCACATTGGGCATGATCCGGTCCAGCCAGCGCGGCAGCCACCACGCCTTGTGGCCGAGCAGCGCCAGAACGGCTGGCACGATGGCCATCCGGACCACGAAGGCGTCGAAGATCACCGCCATCGCGAGGCCGAAGCCGATCATCATCACCATCTGCTCGCCGGAGCCGATGAAGCCCGCGAACACCCCGACCATGATCACAGCGGCGGCGGTGACCACACGCGCTCCATGCCGGAAGCCGGTGACGACCGTCTCGCCGGGCCGCTCGCCGTGCACGTACGCCTCGCGCATCCGGGTGACGAGGAAGACCTCGTAGTCCATCGCGAGACCGAAGACGACTCCGATCATGAAGATCGGCATCATGGACATGATCGGACCCGGCTGTTCCACATTGAACAGCCCCGACAGCCAGCCCCACTGGTACACGGCGACGACCGCGCCCAGCGCCGCGAGGACTGAGAGCAGGAAGCCGAGGGCCGCCTTCAGCGGCACCAGGATGGACCGGAAGACCAGTACCAGCAGCAGGAACGCCAGTCCGACGACAAGTGCCAGATAGGGCACCATCGCATCGTTCATCTTCTGTGAGAAGTCGATGTTCAGCGCTGTGCCACCGGTGACCAGCACCACCGCGCCGGTGTCGGCCTTGGACGTCTTGCCCACGTCCCGGATGTCATGGACCAGGTCCTCGGTCTCGACCGAGGACGGGCGGTCCTTGGGCACCACACTGATCATCGCTGTGTCGCCCGCCTCGTTGAGCGGGCCGGCCACGGCCTCGTCGGTGCCCGTCAGCTTGCTCAGCTCATCGGCGACCTTGTCGACCGCGCCCTTGGGGTCCTCGCTCTTCTTGACGTCGACGACCACCGTCAGCGGGCCGTTGAAGCCCGGACCGAAGCCGTCGGACAGCATGTCGTACGCCTTGCGCTGGGTGCTCGACGGCGCGTTCGACCCCTCGTCGGGCAGACCGAGCTGAAGCGACCCCACCGGGATGGCGAGGATACCGAGACCGACCACACCGGCCAGCAGGACGGCGACCGGACGGCGCAGGACGAAGCGTGCCCAGCGGACACCGCCGTTGTCCTTCTTGGGGGCCTGCGCCTGGGCGGAGTGTGCCCCTGCCTTGGCGGCCTTGCGGACCTTGCGGCCGAGCACCTTGTCGCCCGCGATGCCGAGCAGCGCCGGGATGAGGGTGAGCGCGATGACGACGGCGATCACGACCGTACCGGCGGCGGCGAAGCCCATCTTGGTGAGGATCGGGATATTGACCACGGCGAGCCCGGCCAGGGCGATGACCACGGTCAGACCGGCGAAGACCACCGCGGAGCCCGCGGTGCCGGTGGCCCGGCCCACCGCCTCCTGCGGATCGTGGCCCTCGGCGCGTTCGGCCCGGTAGCGGGAGACGATGAAGAGCGCGTAGTCGATACCGACCGCGAGCCCGATCATCATCGCCAGCATGCCGGTGGTGGTGCCGAGGTCGAGCACGGTCGCGAGCGCGGTGATCGACGAGGTACCGATACCGACCCCGATGATCGCGGTGAGCAGCGGCAGACCGGCGGCGATCATCGAGCCGAAGGTGATGAGCAGGACGACCGCGGCGATGCCGATACCGATCAGCTCGGTGGACGCGGCGTGCTCCTCGGCCATGGAGGCGTCACCGCCGATCTCCACGGTGAGCCCGGCGTCCCGCGCCTTCTCGCCGGTGTCGGTGAGCGCCTCACGGGTCTTGTCGGTCAGCTCCATCGAGTTGACCTTGTAGCTGACCGAGATGTACGCCGTACTGCCGTCCTTCGAGACGGCGTCGGCCGTGTACGGGTCGGCGACCGAGGCGACCTGGTCGGAGCCGCGCTTCAGCTCGGCGACGGCCTCGTTGACCTCGGCCTTGTGCTTGGCGTCGGTCATCTTCTGGCCGTCGGGCGCCTTGAAGACGATCCGCCCGGTCGCGCCGTCGGCGCTGCCTCCGGGGAATCGCTCCTCCAGCAGGTCGAATGCCTTCTGGGACTCCGTGCCCGGCAGGACGAATCCCGGTTCTTTGGGGGTGGATGCACTGGACGCGCCGACTCCGGCGAGCACCAGCAGCGCCACCCATACGAGGGCGACGAGCCAGCGGCGTCGGAACGATGTCCGACCGAGTTTGTAGAGGAACGTGGCCACGAGGGCGTACTCCCATTGGTGAGACGAACAGAGGCATGGGGAGTCGGCCCGACGACGAGAGCGGCGCGTCAGGTGGAGCGAGAGCGGGATTCGGGGTGACGGGGATGAGGCTTGGGGAAGCCGGCGGGTCGGGGGACCCGGTGAGGGGAGCCTGGCTGGGTGGTCAGGCTTCCGGTGGCTTGGGTTGCACGTCCGGTGCTCCCGGTGGCTGGGGAACTCCCGGTGCTTCCGGTGGCTGTGGTGCTTCCGGTGGCCGCGGTGGAGGCATCAGACCTCCAGCGCCGGGAAGACGACGGCGTCGACGTACCGGGTGAGGAAGTCCCGGTCGATGCTCGCGTCGTCGATGATCTGCCGGGCGAAGAGGGCCCCGAACAGCATGTGCGGCACAAACCCCACCGCGGGATTGTCCGCGCGGATCTCGCCACGGTCCACGGCCCGCTGGATCACGGCCCGCAGTTCCTGGGTCTCGGGTTCGACCAGCAGGTGCCGCAGCGCCTGATGGAGATCGGGATTGCCGTGGACGGCGTGGATCAGCCCCCGCATCAGCGCGGAGTCCTTCTCCATCTGGATGTCGTCCGTACGGTTCAACAGGCAGTCGAAGTCACCGCGCAGACTGCCGGTGTCCACCTGTTCCGCGCCCGGAGACTGGGTCCGCTGGAGCGCGGTGGCCACCAGCTCCGGCTTGCTGTGCCACTGGCGGTAGAGCGTGGCCTTGCTCGATCGGGTCCGGGAGGCGATGGCGTCCATCGTCAGGGAGTCGTAGCCGACCTCGCGGAGCAGATCGAGTACGGCTCCGTACAGCTCTGACTCACGCTCGGGTGTCAGCCGGCTGCGCGTCATGATGGACCTCCCCCCACCTGCCGAACGAAACAGTTTCGTACACCACGAAGATATCTCAGCCACCGAGCGAAACGAAACCGTTTCGCTTGTGGCCTCGGTCACCCGATCGATTCCGGCGCCCGGCATTGCGGGTGCCGGTGCGATCGGCGCACCTTCTGATGGGACGCAGCGAATCCCTCCGGGGTTGACGCGCCGGGCAAGTGGTGTGCGGGCACATCGCGCAGGTCCTGAGTTGCCGCGCCCTCCGTGCGCGGGAAGCATTGGGGGGTGAGCGACGACGAGGCATATCTCCGCTTCCCGCATCTCCACGACGATCTGCTGTGCTTCGCCGCCGAGGACGACCTCTGGGTCGCCCCGCTCGTCCCGGCGGGGCAGCGGCCGGGGCGGGCCTGGCGGCTGACCGTCGACCGGACCCGGGTCGGGCACCCGCGCTTCTCCCCCGACGGCAGCCGGATCGCGTACACGACCTGGCGCAGCCTCGACCCCGAGATCCATCTCGTACCGGTCGAGGGGGGACCGGCGCGGCGGCTGAGCCACTGGGGCTCGGCCGACACCCGGGTCTGCGGCTGGAACACCGATGGGCACATCCTCGCCGTCTCCTCGCACGGCCAGCCCTTCTCGTACTTCTCCTGGGCCTACACCGTGCCCACCGACGGCTCCCCCGGTGGCCGGCTGCCCTGGGGACCGGTCTCGGGCATCGCGGTGGCCGAGCTGGACGGAGAGCGGCGCACCCTGCTGCTCACCGGGAAGCCGCCCCATGAACCGGCCGCGTGGAAGCGGTACCGGGGCGGGGCGACGGGCCGGCTCTGGCTGCACGGCGAGCGGCTGCTCCCCGACCTCGACGGCCAGTTGGACTGCCCGATGTTCGTCGCGGGCCGGATCGCCTTTCTCTCCGACCACGAGGGCGTCGGCAATCTCTACTCCTGCCGCCCCGATGGCACCGATCTCGTCCGTCATACCGATCATGACGCTTTTTATGCCCGTCATGCCTCCAGCGACGGGCGGCGCATCGTGTACCAGTGCGCGGGCGACCTGTGGATCGTCGACGATCCGACGGTGCGGGACGCGGTGCCCCGGCGGCTGGAGGTGCGGCTCGGCGGGCCGCGCGCTGGACGCCGTACGTACCAGGTCCCGGCCGCGAGCCATGTGAGCGCGCTCTCCGTCGACACCACGGGCCGGGCCAGCGCCGTCTCCGTACGCGGCTCCCTGTACTGGCTCACCCACCGCGACGGCCCGGCTCGCACGATCGCGGACACCCCCGGCGTACGGGTCAGGGCCCCCGTCATGCTCGGCACCGGCGGCCAGGTGGCGTATGTCACGGACGCGGAGGGCGCGGACGCGGTCGAGATCGCCTATCTGCCCCGGGCGAGCGGCGACCGGGAGCCGAGACGGCTGGCGTCCGGGCGGCTGGGCCGGGTGGAGGAGATGGTGTCGGACCCGGCGGGCGAGCGGCTGGCGATCGCCTCGCACGACGGGCGGCTGCTGCTGCTCGACGCGACGGAGGACGACGGGGCCGGGGGCGGCGGCTCAGGGGGCGATGGGGGCGCGGGCTCAGGGGGCGGCCCCGGCACAGGCACCCCGGACACAGGCACCCCCGGCACAGGCACCCTTCACGGCGGCCCCGGCGCGGTCACCGAGCTGATCCGCTCCGAGAACGGGCCGGTCCACGACCTGGCCTTCTCCCCCGACGGGTCCTGGCTGACCTGGGCGCACCCGGGCATCGGCCGCTCGCTCCGGCAGATCAAACTGGCCCGGATCAAGGACCGTACGGTCGTCGATGTCACCAACGGCCGCTTCGAGGACGAGAACCCCGTCTTCACCAGCGACGGCCGGTATCTCGCCTTTCTGTCCTGGCGGGGTTTCGACCCGGTGTACGACGTCCATACCGGGGACCTGTCGTTCCCGCTGGGCTGCCGCCCCTATCTCGTCCCCCTGTCGTCCGCGACGCCGTCCCCCTTCGCGCTCTCCCCGGACGGGCGGCCGGCCGCCGGCGGGCTCGACCCGCTGGACGAGGCGGGCGCGCTGCCCAACGAAGGCGTTGTGGGCGCGGGCGGTGGTCCGGTGACCGTCGAGATCGAGGGGCTGGAGAGCCGGGTGACCCCGTTCCCGGTGGCCGCGTCCAAGTACTCGGGTCTCTGCCCCGTCAGCGGCGGCGGACTGGTCTGGCTGCGCTGGCCGATCTCCGGGGCGCTCGGTGAGACCTTCGCCAACCCGGCGGACACCTCGGGGCGGCCGACCCTGGAGCACTTCGACATCTCCCGGGCCCGCAGGAGCGAACTCGTCGGCGATCTCGACTGGTTCGCGGTGAGCGGTGACGGCAGCCGGCTGGTGGTGATGGACGAGGGCGAACTGCGCGCCGTGCCCGCGACCGAGCCCGGCGACGGCGACTCCACCGTCCTGATCGATCTGCGGCGCATCCTGCACGAGGTGGACCCGGCCGCCGAGTGGCGCCAGGCGTACGGCGAGGCCGGGCGGCTGATCAGCGCGTACTTCTGGGACCCGGGGATGAACGGCATCGACTGGGACGGCGTCCTGGCGCAGTACCGGCCGCTGGTGGAACGGGTCGCGTCGCCCGACGAGTTCGCCGATCTGCTGCGGGAGGTACTGGGCGAACTGGGCACCTCCCACGCGTATGTCGCCCCGGCCCGCCGCAACGAGGGCCCGCCGCACTACCAGCGGCCGATGGGGCTGCTGGGCGCCAATCTGGTCTGCCGGGACGGCGACTGGACGATCCAGCGCATCCTGCCCGGCGACTCGTCCGACTCCAAGGCGCGGTCCCCGCTCGCCGGTACGGGGATCCGCGAGGGCGCGGTCATCACCCATGTGGACGGCCGTCCCGTCGACCCGGTGGCGGGTCCTTACCCGATGCTCTCGGCGGCGGGCGGTACGACCGTCGAGCTGACCTTCCGCCCGGCCGAGGCCGGGCCCTCGCGGCGGGTCGCCGTCGTCCCCCTGGTGGACGAGCGGCCCCTGCGGTACCAGGACTGGGTGGCCAAACGGCGCGAGGTGGTCCGCGAACTGAGCGACGGGCAGTGCGGCTATCTCCATATCCCGGACATGGGCGGTTCCGGCTGGGCCCAGTTCAACCGGGATCTGCGGCTTGAGGTCTCCCGCCCCGCCCTGATCGTGGACGTACGCGGCAACGCGGGCGGCCACATCAGCGAACTCGTGGTGGAGAAGCTCACCCGCAAGATCCTCGGCTGGGATCTCACCCGCAACGCCCAGCCGGTGTCGTACGCCTCCAACGCGCCGCGCGGTCCGGTCGTCGCGCTCGCCGACGAGGCGACCTCGTCGGACGGCGACATGATCACGGCGGCGTTCCGGCTGCTGCGGCTGGGGCCGGTGGTCGGGACGCGCACCTGGGGCGGTGTGGTGGGGATGACCGGGCGCCACCGGCTGGGCGACGGCACCGTGATCACCGTGCCGATGAACGCGGCCTGGTTCGACGCGTACGGCTGGTCGATCGAGAACCATGGCGTCGAGCCGGACCTGGAAGCGCTGCGTACACCACTGGACTGGGCGGAGGGCCGCCACGCGGGCCTGGACGACGCGATCCAACTCGCCCTGGCCCTGCTCACCCAGCACCCCCCTGCCTCCCCACCCGCCCTCACCGACACCCCTTCCCGCCGCCGCCCACCGCTGCCTCCTCGGTGAGGCCCTCCGGGCTTGTGCTTCCGCGCACCGTTTGGTGGGGCTCCGCGTGCGTTGGAGCCGCGGGGGTCAGGTGCTGGGTGCCTCGAAGGTCTCGATCGTGCAGCGTGCTGCCCCGCTGCGCTCGATCCTGGCGTCGCTGGTGATCAGCGGAGCGCCGAGGCTCTCGGCGAGGGCCACGTAATGCGCGTCGTCAACGGAGAGGTTGTTCGACAGCTCGCGTACGCGCTGCCACAGGACCAGCGTGGGGTGCAGGTCCAGAGCGAGGGCCTGGTAGTCGGTGATCGCCTTCGCTGCTTCCTTCTCCGTGATCTTCGGCTTGCCCCCTCGCCGGCCGCGGGCCAGCCCGAAGGCGGCCGAAGTGATCTCGTAGTCCAGCAGGCCCGGTGCCGCGAGCGTGTCGGCGCGGCCCACCCGCTCACGGATCGCGGTCCCGGTCCTGCCGTGGTCGAGGAGGAAGTGCACAAGGCTGGAGCAGTCAACGACGATCAACGCCGGTCCCGCCCGTCCTCGATCGCTTCGAGGATGTCGGTCGTGCTGAGCTCGGTGCGGGTTTCACGCTCCAGGCGTGTGGCCATTTCCGCGAGGGTGGGCTTGGCGGCCTCCCGGGAGAGAAGGTCCAGGGCGTACGCCTGGAGCGACTTGCCCGCCTGCGCGGCACGGACCTTCAGGGCGTTGACTGTCTCGTCCGGGACATCCCGGATCGTGATCGCGGTCATGACTGCATTTTAGCAGCAATGCAGGCAATGTGCAGCCATCGAAGGCTGGTCGCACGCACCGGCGCCTCCCCGGCGGGGCTCTGGGGGAGTTCGAGGCTTGGGGTCCCACGCCGCAGGGCGCAGGTGGGGGTCCCCCCACGCCGCAGGGCGCGTAGGGGGAGGCTCGGGGCGGAGCCTCGACAAGAACCGGGCCGCCGGTGCGCGGTCGAACGGCAGGCCGTAGGGGCGCACTCCGCACGACACGTGGTCGCACGGAGCGTTCTTGCTGTCTGCGAGGGGTCTATACGTCCGGTTCAAGCTCTCAAGCCCGGGAGCCGCCTTACCGGCAGATCGCTGCCGACCTGGTCGCCGAGATCGAGCGCGGCGAACTCCCCCCGGGCCGTCCGGTCCCCTCGGACCGGTGCTGTCGGAGCGATACGGCGTGGCGCGGAACACCGCACGGGCGACAATTGCGCACTCCGGGCATCAGGGCACGTCTACACCGTGCCGAGCCGGGGAACGTACGTCCGCGACCGAAGCGCGCAGGACGATGCTCAGCGTTCAGTGCTCCCGGGGCCGCAGCGGCGTACGGGTTGCCGGGTGTCGCCACCACCACAGGCCACGGCAGACGGGCGGCGTGAGTGCGAAGAATGCCCCGCACTGTGCGCACCAGGGCAACCCGTTCTCGGGGTCTGTGGTGCAGTTGGCAGCACAGCGGGGGCATTCCATGGGGCCTACTCTCAGGCGGTCACGTCGAACTCTCCGGCCTTGACGGCAGCTGCCAGGGTGACCCACTGGTCAGCCGTCATGGTGACGATGGTGTCGGGCCGCTCGCTGTCACGCAATGCGACGATCCCCGCCACGTTGAGCGCGATCTCCGGGCAGTTGCCGACCTTCTTGTCACGGCACGCTGCCGCACTGGTGAACTCGAACGAGGGTCGCTCGGTCATGGTCATTCCCTTCGCAGAACAGCGGGGAGTCGGTCCCCGCACCGTTCTTGCCGACCCGTCCGGCCGTGCGGAGCCGAACGGGGATTGGGCCCGCCCCGGTCGCCGTGATGCCGTCAGCCGGCCGGGGCGGGTGTCCGTCATGCGCTGCCGGTCCGCCGGTGCCGGTCCCGTGCGGCGCTCTGGTTCGATTCCGTCCGTCCCTGCCTGCGGATGTCGCCGGGGACCTCGTGCAGGAGCGCCTTGCGCTTCGCCGCCTCCTGGTTGTCGGCGGGTGTCGCGGTGCCGCCCCCCTGCCGCTTCGCTTCCTTCTTCACGGCGTCCACGGTCGGGGACGTCTTCCTGCGTGCCACGGGTATCTCTGTTTCTCTGAGTGCCGTTCCCGTCCCGGTCGGGAACGGGAGATACCCGTGCTGGTCACAGCGGAAGAGCGAGCGGTCCCGCCATGCGACGCGACTTCCGACGCACCCAGGGCGAGGACAAGCCATACACAGACCGGTTCATGGCAGCCGCCCGGCCCGGTGAAGCCGATTGACCTCACGTACCCGTTCCCTCAAGATGCGAAGTACCGGCGAGTCCGCCTCATCACGGCAGTTCTGCGTCGGGACATGCTCACGATCCGGGGCGAGCCGCCACAGGTCCCCAGCCGGTATGGATACAGCCGACTGCATGACCACTGGGTCAGCCGCTACGGATTCCCTTACCGTGCCATCGCTCGCCATGGCCGCCCTGTCCCTCGCCGATACTGTGGCCCTCAGACCGTCTCGTCTGGGGCGGAGCATCTACAGGGACGGAACGTCCTAGTTTTCAGAGGCTATTGGGCAGCGACGCCCAAGAACTCAGCGAGTTTGCGCAACCCCGGGGGATGCCTCGATCCGGCCCACAGATCGCTCACGATCGATACGGCGAGCGTGTGATGCCGCATCCAGCCAGGCGCGACCCGACGAAGCGACTCAAGGGCCTTCACCGCCCCTTCCGCGTTCGCGGTATCCGTATGAGCGCGTGCCACGTCCAGCAGCAGCCACGTACGCCACGAGGGAGGCGTGTCACTGCTGAGGCGCATCCCCTTGGCGAGCGCCAACGCCTCGTCAGGGCGGCCATGCTGGACGGCCAGCCGGACGCGCTCAATGCGAACGGATGAGCTGCTGAAGACCGACACCATCTTGCCGTCAGCCGGGGGCGGCAGCTTCCGCAGACGTCCGGTCGCGTCCTCCGCGCGCCGCATCATGCCGTTGGCCGTGTCATAGTCGCCGCTGCGGGCGGCACTCGTCGCGGCCGACATGACCAGCCCGCCCCACACACGCAGACCCGCGGCCGACCCGCCGTACTCCCTCTCAACACCATCGGCGGCACGGACCGCCAGCCGCTCGGCGTCGTTCAGCCGGTTCTGGCGCTGGTAGTTCCAGGCGACAGAGTTGCTGACCATCGGTGCCAGCAGCGGATCGGACGATTGCTCAGCCGCCAGCATCGCGCGCTCCAGCGCGGACAGTGCCAGATCCGTCTTGCCCAACCGGATGGCCAGATGCCCGCCCAGTTGCAGCGCCTTCGCCAACGCCGCCTGACCACTCGGCCGTTGATCATCACTGCCGATCGCCGCCAGCAGCCGGGCGTCCGCGATGATGCCGGGCAACACATCCATGAGACGGCCGAAGTCGGCATCGTGATACAGGGTCCAGCCGTCGGCGATCTCACGGCGCAGCAGAGGCAGCGACAACCGTTCGACACCCTGGGGCTCAGGCGGCGGGGCGAACAGCGGCGGCATGATCGCGCGTCGCACAGCGACCAACTGCGGCGGGTCGGCCTCACCATTGGACGGGACAGCGGGCGGATCACCGAGCAGAGCCGTCAGTTCGACACCCAGCCCGCGCGCAAGGCCATGCAAGGTCGGCAGGCGCGCACTGTGCTTGCGCCGCTGCTCCAGCTTGCGCACCACGTCAACCGATACCCCGGACCGTTCCGCCAAGCCTTCCTGCGTGAGGTCGGCGAGCCGGCGCAGACGCCCCAGCCTGTCACCCAGATGCTCAGCCATGCGACCAGCGTACGGCGGCGCAAGGACATCGGGACGGACTCTGTAGCGGACAGACCTTCACCGCCCATACCCCGTTCGCCAGGCTCCTTCACAGCACGACGGCACGCCTGCACAGAAAAGCCGGCCGCACCCGCCGCCCCGTTGAAGGGGCAAGGATCTGAAGATCAAGCCCCGCCTGGGGGCACTCTCCCCCTGGACTTCGCCCGGGGGGGACCTCCGCGGAGACGCCGAGTCGTGAGCCGTCATCTTCCGGGACGGCACGCGGTGGATGGTCCGGCAGGGCGGCCCGGCACGCCTGTGGGATCAGATCTCCGAACGCGTCACGCGGTGGCAGGCGGACGGCCGGCCGCCGGTCGGTACGATGCGGCTGCACGTCGGCCCTGACGGTCAACGCCTCGCCTGGGCGTCGCCGCGAGTCGGCGCCCCCAACAGCGCGGGGCTCGGGGCGGAGCCAGACAAGGGCCCGGCCGTAGGGCGCGGGCGAACGGCAGGCCGCGGGGGCGCACTCCGCTCTGGAG
>NZ_JBSGUP010000088.1:0-18330 GCF_053607985.1 Streptomyces sp. NPDC055078 | reverse complement strand
ACGCCGACTGGCTTGAGGCGGTACGGGCCGAGGCGGGCGACCGGATCTTCATCAACGCCCGGGTCGACTCGTTTCTCCTCGGGCGGACCGACCCGGCGGAGGCGATCACCCGGTGCCGGCTCTATCTGGCGGCGGGCGCGGACTGCGTGTACCCGCTCGGAGCCCCGCCGGAGCACCTCCCGCTGCTGCGGAAGGAGACCGGGGCCCTGATCAACATGGCGCCGTGGCCCCCGGGCGGCCCGTCGATCCCGGAGCTGGGCCGGCTCGGGGCGTCCCGGATCACCTTCGGCCCGTTCCTCCAGCATCAGGCGGCGACGGCGGTACGGAAGATGGCCGAGAAGCTGCGTACAGAAGGCTTCCCCGGCTGAAGCGGGGGACAACCGGCACGACACCCCCAGGCACACGGCGCCGCGCGGCGGTCCGGGGGCGCCCTGACCACCGTGCGGCGGCGCCGTCATGACCTCACCCCGACGAAAGACGCGTGTCAGCCCACGGCCTTCTTGACCAGATCGGTGATCGCCTTCTCCGCCTTCTCACTCAGCTCGCTCACCGCGAAGGACGTGGGCCACAGACCGCTGCCGTCATCGAGGCCCGCCTCGGGCGTGAAGCCGAAGGTGGAGTAGCGCTCCTTGTCGGCGTGCCCGCTGCGGAAGAAGCACAGGACCTTGCCCTTCCTGGCGTACGCCGGCTGTCCGTACCACAGCTTCGGCGCCAGGTCCGGGGCGTGGGTGGTGACGAGGACATGGATGCGTTCGGCGACGGCGCGGTCCGCTGCCGCCATATCCGCGATCTTGGCCAGTACGTCCTGCTCGGCGGCGACCGCCTTGTCGCCCGGCTTACGGCTCGCCTCCCTCCGCAGCTCCGCCGCACGCTCCTTCATGGCGGCCTGCTCCCAGTCGGAGAAGCCGCCCGCGTCCTGTCCGCTCTCCGTAGTGGCCTTCGCGCTCATCGCCGTCACTCTCCATCTGTCGGGGCCGGTGATCCGGGCCGGGCGCCCGGGTGCCCGGTGCATCCGGGCCGGTGCGCCGTGGTCCCGACGCTAACCACGACGGCCGCCCCGGCGCTTCTCGGATCCTGACCGGATCGTCCCCGTACGGGGACCTCACCGCGACCGGAAGTGGCCCAGACTTCCGCCAAGGAAATGGACCACACCCCTGCGCCACATCGCCGCTAGATTCGAGATCATGAGCACTCACGACAACAGCGACCGGCTCCCCGTGCAGAACCCCCGTCTCGCCTGGGAGGACCTGGCTCCCGACGTCCACAAGGCCATGGTCGCGCTGGACCGGGTCACCCAGCGGGGCGTCGACCCGGTGATCCTCCACCTGGTGAAGGTCCGGGCCTCACAGATCAACCACTGTGCCCTCTGCATCGACCTGCACAGCAAGGACGCCATCGCGGCGGGCGAGTCCGTCGAGCGGATCATCCAGCTGAGCGCCTGGGACGAGTCCCGGCACTTCTACACGGCCCGCGAGATCGCGGCCCTCGAACTGACCGAGGCGGTCACGGTCCTCACCGACGGCTTTGTGCCGGACGAGGTGTACGAGAAGGCGGCGAAGGAGTTCGAAGAGACCGAGCTGGCCTATCTCATCGCGGCGATCGCGGTCGTCAACGCCTGGAACCGCTTCGGCGTGACCGCCCGTATGTCGCCCGGCCACTACGACCGCAAGCGGGCCGCCGCGCACCGCCACTGAGCCCGGCCCGGCCCGCAGGGGCCGGGCCCCACCGCCCCGAGGGCTCCGGGACTCAGCGGCCGGGCGGGTCGGTATCCGTCCCGCCGAGCTGTTCCGCGAATTCCTCCGTGAGCTGCCGGTACTCCGGACTCGTGAGAACCTCGTCGTATTCCGGATCGGCGAACTCAAAACTGTGCCCGCCGGGATGCCACTGAAAGAGCGTGCAGGCATCGTTCCCGCCTCCGGATCTGCCGTTGTCCGCCGGGCAGTCCTTCAGAATGGCGATACTTTCGCGGTGCCCCCCATCCGCCCAGCGCGCCCAGATTTCGCCGTACGCCGCCCCGTCGAGTTCTCGTACGAGGTCATAGTGCGGGCCGTCCTCGTGCTCCTCCAGACTGCACCGCAGACCGGTCACCACAAACAGCGGATGGCATGAGTCATCGGGCGCGATATCGAGCACCAGCACCAGCATCCGAAGGGACAGCGTCGCGGTCGCGGCACACACCCGCCGGGCCCCTTCCCGCTCCGGGCTCACAACCCCCACCGGCTCTGCGCATTCGCCTCCGCGACAGCCTCACTCATGGCGTCGGACTGCGCGGCGGGGCTCAGCCTTTCCGGCAGCGCGTCCCACTCCACCCCACCGTTGAGCGGCCGAAGCTGCACCCGGCCGCCGACGTCTCCCATGACCCGCCCCACCCGGCCGACAGCGGAGTCCCTGACAACGGCGCCGATTTCATGACCCCGAGCGTTCATCAAGCCCTTCCTTTCTGGTGGATTCCCTGTACCTGCACTCAGGTTGGCCAGCCGGACGTACCCTCACCAGGGGTGACGCGTTTATCACCTGAACCGTAAAGAACAGAAGGTGAGGTCATGGCCAAGGAAAATGAGGCCCCTTCGATGGCGGAGTTGTACGGCAGCCGGTTACGCCGCCTGCGCCAGGCCAGGAACTGGACCCAGCGGGAACTGGGAAGAGCCGTCGCAGTGGAGCATTCACGCATCGCTCAAATCGAAAGGACGAGCGGGGCGAGGCCCACCCTGCAACTCTCCCGAGCCTTTGACCGGGTATTCGAAACCGATGGCCTGTTCGAAGAGCTGTGGCCGCATGTCTATCGGGAGACCTATCCGAACTGGTCACGGGCGTTCCTCGATGCGCAGGCACGCGCGGTCGAGATCAGGGTGTACATGGCTCACACCGTCCATGGCCTGTTGCAGACCCCCGAGTACGCACGAGCCCTGCTGCGTCTCGGCAGGTCGCTCAAGACCGAGGAACAACTCGAAGAGCGCGTATCGGCCCGGCTCGCAAGACAGGAGCGCCTGAACGGACCCGACGCGCCCAGCCTTCTGGTGATCCTGGACGAGTCCGTGCTGCGTCGGCCGGTCGGCGGACCCGAGACCATGCGCCAGCAATTGGCCCGGCTGCTGGCTGCCACCGAGAGCCCCCGCGTCACGGTCCAAGTGCTTCCTTACAGTCACGGCGAACACCCCTCCCTGGGAGGCTCACTGGAATTGCTCTCCATGCCTGACGGCTCGACGGTCGCCTACAAGGAGGGCGCGGATTTCGGCTGGTTGGTCGAAGACCCGGAAGACGTCAAGTGGTATGCCGATTCGTACTATCGGCTCTGGGGTGGGTCCCTACCCTGGGCCATGTCACTCGACATGATCCGGTCCCTGATGGAGGGCAGCACCAGTGATACGCGAGTCCCAGCTCAAGCTCAGCGACGCCGCGTGGCGCAAGTCCAGTCACAGCAATCAGGAGGGTGGGAGCTGCGTAGAAGTCTTGGACGGAATGGCCGTCGTGCCCGTCCGTGACAGCAAGCTGGACGACGGCCCCGTCCTTCTTCTGTCGCACAGATCCTTCGCGGGACTGGTCAGCTACGCCCAACGCTCCGCCACCTAGCCGTCGGCCGCCCACCCGGAGCAATGCGCGGCACATCACCGCGCAGGACAGCGGTACGAGGGACGCAGCCGGTGCGGTGAGCAGCCGACCAGGCTCACGGAGAGGAACCGCTGCCCGGTCAGCCACCAGCCGCCGACAACATCCTCGCCCCCGGCCAGACGCGCGCCGACCAGCGCGATCCGGCCGTCCAGTGCCTCACGGTCGTTCGGTGACGCGAACGCATCCGCGTGCGGGCGGACCTGGCCCCCGAACCAACGCTCGGCCTCCTCCGGGTCGGTCCATGTCCCCTGGACGAACGAGGCCGGTTTCAGCAGCCATTGAGCGACCTCAAGGGGCGGTACGGGGGTGCTCGCGAAGGCCGGGTGGACATCTCGGCGCGGTCCGTCGCGATGGAGGTCGAATCCGCTGCCGAGCCAGGTGTAGCCGTGGTGGTGCCGTTCCAAGGACGTGCCTCGCCTCTCCTGACGGGCGGGGACGACGACGCGCCGTCCCCGCCCTGCCTACGCGGTCCGGTTATCGACGGCCACAGCCGTCACCGTCACCGCAGCCGCCGCTGTCATCACCGCCTTGGCCGTCGTCGTCCTCGGGGTCGGCCTTGACCGGGGTTGGCGGGTGGCGCATGGTGACCTCCAGTGCGCTACTCCGGCGCGAGGCCCACCCCCGCGTCGGCCGTGCAGGTGCACTGGGCCCTCCTGACGGGCCCGCCCCGCCCTGGCCGGTGTCTCCTTGGCCGGTACGCCGGACAGGCGCGGGGAGCGTTCAGACATGGAGGGCCGCGCGGCCGGACCTCGCCCGCGAGTGCGGGCTCACGGGTCAGGAGCGCCCACCTATGGCGGTGCTGAGGGGACATGGGGGGCCTCCGCAACGGTCTCGATTCACCTTGCGAAGAGCGTCGGGCCGCGAACAGCCGCAGCTCAAGAAACTTGCGGGGGCTTGCAGAGGTTCACCCGAGCGCGCTGAGGGCATCCGCGATGAGGGAACGGGCGTGTCTGCCATGACATGCCATCGCCGCCAGTTCCGCGAACATCCTGGTGTAGATGGCGATCTCACTCGGCTGTTTCACGGTCACCTCTGCGGTGGCCAGCTCGATGAGAACCTGCCTGCTGTCGAAGATCCAGAAGCCTTCCACGGGCCACATGACACGGTCTGCGGACATGGGAATGACCCCGAAGCTGACTTGGGGGAGGGACGCCACCTTCAGCAGGTGGCCGAGTTGCGCGGCCATGACCTCGGCGTCGCCGAAGCGGGACCGCAGTGCTGTCTCCTCGACCAGTAGGGCGAAACGTCGTGATGCGTCGTAGAGGACTCGCTGCCGGTTGATCCTGGCAGCGACGGCTGCCTCGGTGTCATCAGGAATGCCGCTGAAGGCGATGATGCGACTGAGGATTCCGCGGGCATACTCCGGTGTCTGTACAAGACCGGGAATGACGCCCGGCTCATAGACACGAAAGTGGCGCGTCCGCTGATACAGCGGGACGCTGGCCTGCTGGACTGGCTCCAGTCCCCGCCCCTCGACCCTCCACCACTCGACATACAGCTCCTCGACATTGTGCGACGCAGCCACAAGATCTGCGTATGTCTCCGGAGCGCCGCACAGTTCGGCGTACTGACGCAGATCTCCCTCGGACGGAGAGGTCACGCCGTTCTCTATCCGGGACGTCTTGGATTCGCTCCAGCCGGCACGGGCCGCGAAAGCCCGTGCCGTCTTGAAACCGGCTCCCTTGCGCATGTCTCGCAGCCGGTTGCCCAACATGCTGCGAGCTTCCCGCACAGCGGAGGAGGGGGATGCTGACACTGGTCAGGAGATCTTGTACTCCCCGTGGGGGATCGCGCGCTCCCACACCGCCTCGAAGGCACTCGTACAAAGATCACGAACCTTGGTGTCCCGCGTCAGCTCCATCCAGTCTTCGGGGCTCTCTCCGTCACCGGCGAAATGCAGGACGAGAACCAGGTCGTTGTCGAACACCCAGAAGTCGTTCCCCGGGAAGGCGATGTCCGTTGCGCGGCGACGCGGCAGCCAGCGAATCTGCTCACCCGCATCGACATTGGCGTCCGAGTAGAAGTGCTCGAACTTGATGTAGTCGGACTCCGGAACCGAGAACACTCGTGCCCGCCTGATCGATACGCCTCGGTCCGTGGCATCGCTCACCAACTTGAGCCACTTTCGGAAGCCAGGGTCGGATGTCAGGTCCTGGGGCCGATGGCCTTCCTTCCACGAGACGTAGTCGGGGTCAGACTCCATGTAGCTGTCCCGCATCTCCAGGTGGATGGCCGAGCGACGTGCCGAGGTCAGGAGGTCGTCAAACGTCGGTGCCTGCGTCACGCTTCATCTCCTCGAAGAACTGGACCATACGGCGCGGGATCTCAACGACCGTCTCGTGCGGAGGGATCTCCATCTGCGCGAGACGCTGCTGGTCCAGGACCTTCCACCCCTGGACAAGATAGTTGTCGGTCTGCTCGTCCAGGTAGACGGTGGGGGACCCGTGCTGCTTGCTCTCGGGGTCCTTTCCCAGCTTACGGAGTGCCATGCTTCCTCCCGGTTCAGACTGTCGATCCGTAACTGTGAGCATGCAGGCGGCTGCCCTCCGGCGCACGGAACTTGCAGATACTTGCGGTGATTTGAGGTTCAGGTATCGGCCCAGGCGCGTGAGGGTTCGGGTCCACCGCAACCAGGAAGACTGTCCCCGTGACGACACCCGCCAACGAGCCCTGGACCGACTCCCTGCGCGAAGGCACCGGCCCCATTCAGGACAAGTTCCTGGAACTGGTGCGCAGGACCAAGAACTCTCGCCACTACTGCCCCACGCTCATCTGGGGCAATCTCCAGACCGCGGAGTACGCCCGCGCTGTGTTCCAGCGTGTGGTCGACTTCCATGGGACCCCTGACGATGTCGAGGCCGGTGTGGCCCGCCGCACCGCCCGCGCCCAGCTCATCGGACAGGACGGTCGCACCTACCACACGTTGCTCGGTGAGCAGGCTCTCCGCACCAACCTCGGCGGTACGGATCTCATGCGCGGCCAGCTCACGCACCTGCTCCGTGCCCTCGAACTGCCAGGGCTCAAGGTGGGGATCATCCCGGCACGGGCGCAACTCGCCCTGTTTCCGGGGCATGCCTTCTCCGTCTTCGACGGCCGACAGGTCAAGGTCGAGACATACGCCTCCGGCCTCAACATCACCGATGAGGCCGAGATCTCCGCATACGAAAAGGCGTTCAGGTTGCTGGAGCAGTCCGCCGTCTACGGACCGGCCGCCCGCGACCTGATCCGGACCGAGCTGGCGGCCCTCGACTGAGCGGGACGCCCGGCCTCTCGGCCCATGACCCGGCCGACCGGGCTCCGGGCTCCGGGCTCCGGGTCGAGAGCGTACGAAGGAGCGTCAGCCGAGGAGCGGCTCCAGGGTCAGTTTGTAGAAGATGAGGTAGGCCAGCAGCGAGAAGGGAATCGCAGTCAGGAGGGTCAGTCCGCGTTCCCTGTGGGTGCGGCCCATGAGCAGCGGGACGAGGACCACGACGGTGAGACAGGCCCATGCCTGAGGGGCGTAGTGCAGGCCCCAGGCGTAGTGGATGGCCTCCATGCCGAAAACGCCCGCGAGGGAGGCGAGGCCGATGACGCGTTGGCGCGGGATGGTGCCCCGCCACCAGGAGCCCGCCACCCCGAACAGGGGGCCGGCGACGAACGCCATGCCCAGCCAGACGAGGGGAGCGAACAGATCGCCCATGCCGTCGCGCCCGAGCCCGAACTCCGCGTAGACGTAGTAGCCGATGACGAGACCGGACTCGGCGAACAGGCCCGCGACGGCGGCGACGGGCAGGCTGACCCGCCGGGCCAGCAGCCCGCCCGCGGCGAACGCGACGACGGACCAGACCGCACCGGAGTTGGGGATCTGGTTCCATTCCCCCGGGAGCCAGCCCTGGGCCAGATTGGTCAGTACGCCGAGAAGGAGTCCCCCGGCGAGTGCCGCCACCGTCGCATAGTTCCAGCCGCTTCCGCTCCTGTCGGGCGCTGAGGTGGTGGCAAGGGACGCGCTCATGGTGGTGCTCACTCTCGCTTCCGAGGGCTGCGAGGCTCATGCCCCGTGGTGCGGTCAGCCGTAAGGATGCACGGAGTCGGCAGTGCGTTCCCTTGAGCTGCTCGTCCCCGGCCCCGGCGGCGAATCGGAGCTGCTGGTCCGTTCGCCGTAGCGCTACGAGAAGCGGGCCGAACTACTGCGGCGCGGTGGCCGGAGGCGGGGTCAGTCCCGGCTCGATGGTCGACCGGGCGTAGATCCGGGTGCTGCCCGGCTTGTACGCGTGCACGAAGAGGTCGACGCAGTACTGGAGGTGTCGGCCCTCGGGGGTACGGAGGCCGTCGGGGCAGAGGTCGACCTGCCGCAGCCCGGCGACGAGCGTCTCCGGCTCCGGGAGCTTGAGGTGGGCGAAGGCGGCCGAGGGCCGGTAGTCCTTCTTCTCGGGGTGGAGGTTCGCGATCATCCTGGTGCCTTCGGGGACCAGTTGGGAGGTGTACCGATCCGCGTCCCGGCTGCGGAGGGTGAAGGACAGCAGCCCCGAGTCGTAGCGGGAGCCGGTCTTGTAACCGGCCCGCCGGTCCGAGGCCCGCTCAGGGATGCGGATGCCCATCGCCTCGCTCATCCAGTCGGGGGTGGCACCGCGCTTCCAGCAGCATGCCGCCTCCTGCTTCAGCTGGTCCGAGGACATGTGGTCGGCGAGGAGCCCGAGCGATACGACGGCGGCTCCGGCTGCCAAGCCGACCGTCCCGCCAACCGGCATACGGCGGCGCGGCGACCGTGCACCGGTGGTTCCCCTGCCTCGGCTGCTCATCGGGGGTAACTTCAACGGCCTCGCCTCCGCTCCGATTCGGACCAAAGCCGCACACTATCAACGGTGTTGGACGCGCCCGTTGGAGCGCGGGCGTCTCAGCCGCGCCGGCCGTGTGAGACGGGAACGCCCCCGGTCGCGCCGTACCTCACGTACGGGACCGGGGGCGCACCCGCCCAGGGATCAGCGGAGATCCGCAGGGATCAGAGCAGGCCGAGGGATCAGAGCAGGCCGAGCGCGCGAACCGCGTCGCGCTCCTCCGCCAGCTCCTTCACGGACGCGTCGATGCGGCCACGGGAGAAGTCGTTGATGTCGAGGCCCTGGACGATCTCGTACCGGCCGTCCTTCGTGGTGACGGGGAACGAGGAGATCAGGCCCTCGGGAACGCCGTACGAGCCGTCCGACGGGATGCCCATCGAGGTCCAGTCGCCGTCGGCGGTGCCGTTGACCCAGGTGTGGATGTGGTCGATCGCGGCGTTGGCGGCGGAGGCCGCGGAGGAGGCGCCACGGGCCTCGATGATCGCCGCGCCGCGCTTGGCGACGGTCGGGATGAAGGTGTCGGCGAGCCATGCCTCGTCGCTGACGACCTCGGCCGCGTTCTTGCCCGCGATCTCCGCGTGGAAGATGTCGGGGTACTGGGTCGCGGAGTGGTTGCCCCAGATCGTCAGGCGCTTGATGTCGGAGACGGCGGCGCCCGTCTTGGCGGCGAGCTGCGAGATGGCGCGGTTGTGGTCGAGGCGGGTCATCGCGGTGAAACGGTCCGCCGGTACGTCCGGGGCCGCCGCCTGGGCGATCAGCGCGTTGGTGTTCGCCGGGTTCCCCACGACGAGGACCTTGACGTCGTCGGCCGCGTGGTCGTTGATGGCCTTGCCCTGGGGCTTGAAGATGCCGCCGTTGGCCTCCAGGAGGTCGCCGCGCTCCATGCCCTTGGTACGGGGGCGGGCGCCGACGAGGAGGGCGATGTTCGCGCCGTCGAAGGCGACGTTCGGGTCGTCGGTGATCTCGATGCCGCGCAGCAGCGGGAAGGCGCAGTCGTCCAGCTCCATGGCGGTGCCCTGGGCGGCGCCGAGCGCCGGGGTGATCTCAAGAAGGCGCAGCTTGACCGGCACATCCGCGCCGAGCAGATGGCCGGAGGCGATGCGGAAGAGCAGCGCGTAACCGATCTGGCCGGCCGCGCCGGTCACGGTGACGTTGACGGGAGTGCGGGTCATGGCGATCTCCGTAAGAAGCTGGCGGTGAAGCTGACGGTGGGGGCCTGCCCCGGGTCCGGGACGCCCCTTCGCATCTCACCCGCCATGGCGGACTCCGCCGCGCGTCACGCGGCGATCCTGACTCCGTCACGACGAATCTTGATGTGAAGAGACATCCGGCGGCCAGGCTATCCGACCCCGTCCACGGACATCCTCCGGCCCCTCGTTCGGCCCCTCCTGCGCGCCTCACCGCTCGCCCGTGCAGCCCTTCACCCCCGTCGTCAGGGTCGCGCACGCCTTCGCCTCGGCCCCGGTCCGCACCGCCGTCATCGGCGTGTACGCGTCCTTGTCGGCGTTCACCAGACCGTTCTGCTTGCCCTTGCCCGCCGCGCTGATCTCCACCGCGTCACCCGGGGCCGCCTGGGTGACCCGGGCCCAGGCCGCCTTGCAGATCTCACTGTGGCGGACCTCGACCTTCGCCTGGCCCACGGTGGCGGACGCGATGGTCTTGGCGAACTCACCGCCGCACCCCATCTGCTCCGGGTCCTTGCCCGTGCACTCCTTGCCACTGCACTTGACGCCGGCCGGCAGCTTGGGCGAGTTGGTCGTCGCGGTCGGGGACGGCGTCTTGGCCGCGGTACCGCCGTCGCCGTCGCCGCCGAGATCGGTCAGGAGTACGGCCGCGACGATCACCACGAGCGCGCCGACCACACCGGCCAGGAACATGATCAACCTGCGCTTGCCGCCCGGGGCCGGGGCACCGCCCGAGCCCCCCGCGCCGCCGGGTCCGCCCGAGCCGCCCGGGTTCCGCCCGCCGGGCGGGGGTACGGCGCGGTGGCCGCCCCTGGCGGACGGCGGGGTGGGGGGAGTGATGGGGCCGGTCGGGGTCGCCGGGCCGCCCCACGGGGACCGGGCCGACTGCCCGTCCCGCTCCCCCTCCGAGCCGGTGGGGCCTGCGGGGCTGGTGGAACCTGCGGGCCCGGCCGCTCCCGGGCGGCCTGTCGCACTCGCGGACCCCACCGAACCGGCAGGCCCCGGCGAACCGGCGGACCCTGACCCTGCCGGCGGAAAACCGCCGGAGGGCGCGTTCATCTCGGGCGCGGCCGTACGACGGCCCCGGGAGCCGGTGCCCTCCGCCGCCTGCCCGTACTCCCCGAGCGCCGCCCGCGCCTGGGATATGCGTATCTGCTCCATCGTTCTGTCATGGCGCATCTCGGCCCGGCTCCAGGCCCGCTCGGCCAGCTCCCACATGGTCGTGAGATGGATCGGACTGGTGCCCGTCACCTCGGCCAGTGCCACGACCGCACCCTTGGGCGCGAGAATCCGGCCATTGAGATAACGCTCCCAGGACGTCTTGCTGTAGCCCGTGTGGTCCGAGACCGCCGCGATGCTGAGCCCGCTCCGGTCGACGAGCCTGCGCAGCTGCTCGGCGAATTCCCGCACCTCCGGATCCAGCTCATCCGGCAGCGCCTTCCAACGAGGCATGTCTACCCCCCCTTGTTCCCCCGAACGTAGGTGCTGTGCCCCGCGCCCATCCGCCCCTGCGCCGCTTCTCCCGGCGTCCGCTGAAGGCGGACCACCCGGTGAGATGCGCAGGGTCAGGATGTCAGTTCCTGTCTTCGTCGTGCACGGGAGCATTCGAAATGTTGACTGCGCCCCTTGTGCGCCCCCTCATTCCGCCTGCCGCAACAGTCTCCCATCCGATACCCGACGATCACACCGTGGCGGAATGGTCACTTCCGTGCCACAGGCCACAGTCGTCCCTTGTGGTGAGATCAACGACTCCGTGACCCTGGACACACGAACAGTGCCCGTCCTTACTCGGGGGAGGGGACGGGCACTGTTCGGCAGGTTCTCGCGGGTTCGCCGGGGTTCGCCGGGGTTCGCCGACTTGGTTCCGGCGTCTGGTTTCCGGCGTCTGGTTTCCTCCGGGTTGGTTCCGGCGTCGTACCGAACGCCCCGGTCAGGACGTTTCGCCCGTCTTGTCCCGGAACACCACCCGCACGATGTCCTCCAGGAACGGCAATTCCAGCCAGGGATCCGGCTGCGCCACCAGCGCCAGCACGGTGACGGCCGTGCCCAGCAGCCCGTATGTGATCAGGTCGGTGAAGCGTGACCGTACGGCCAGCATGCCCACCGACGGCAGGACCCAGCGCAGCACCCCGCCCGTGACCAGTGCCACACCGATGAGGATCGTGCCGATACGGAACGCCTCGGCGAACGGGTCGAGCCCGACGATCACCAGCCCGAGCCCGGTGAGGGCGAGCACGGTCAGCAGCGGCCACTGCCGCGCGGGGGCGGGCGCACCCCCGGGCGCCGCCCGGCCGCCGCCCTCAGGGCGCGCGGTGTCCGTGGTGAGCGATGGCGGACGCCGTGACGGGGTCTTGGCCGTGGCGGTCGTTTCCGGAGCGGCACTGGTCCCGGGGGGCGTTTGCGGGGCAGAGCCGTTCCCGGAGGCCGCGTCCGGGGCACCCGGAACCACCGGGGCACCCGGAGAGGCCGGAGCACCCGGAGCCGCCGAAACGGCAGGAGCGGCGGAAGCGCCCTCAGGGGCCTCAGGGTCCTCCCGCTCCCCCACCTCGCGGTCGTCGTTCATACGTACGCCCATGAGGGCAGTCTCTCCCGTCAGCCCGTGGCCGAGAGCGAGCGCTCCGCCGCTTCGACCACATTGACGAGCAGCTGCGCACGGGTCATCGGGCCGACGCCGCCCGGGTTGGGGGCCACCCAGCCCGCGACCTCGGCGACACCCGGGTGGACATCGCCGACGATCTTGCCGTCCTCGTCCCGGCTGACGCCGACGTCGAGGACCGCCGCGCCCGGCTTCACGTCCTCGGGCTTGATCAGATGCGGTACACCCGCCGCCGCGATGA
The DNA here is from genome assembly GCF_053607985.1 of Streptomyces sp. NPDC055078. NCBI lineage: Bacteria > Bacillati > Actinomycetota > Actinomycetes > Kitasatosporales > Streptomycetaceae > Streptomyces > Streptomyces sp. NPDC055078. Next base: position 5,886 of record NZ_JBSGUP010000088.1, on the reverse strand, counting down.
TGATGTCCGCCTGCCGCAGATGCGCTGAGAGGTCGCGCGTACCGGTGTGGCACTGCGTCACCGTCGCGTTCTCGGACTTACGGGTCAGCACCAGCGGCATCGGACGCCCGATGGTGATCCCGCGCCCGACGACGACCACGTTCGCGCCCTTGATCTCGACGCCGTGGTGCCGGAGGAGCTGGACGATTCCGTACGGAGTGCACGGCAGCGGCCCCTCCACCCCCAGCACCAGCCGGCCGAGGCTCATCGGATGCAGGCCGTCCGCGTCCTTAAGGGGGTCCATCAGCTCCAGGACGCGGTTGGCGTCGATGCCCTTGGGGAGCGGCAACTGGACAATGTAACCCGTGCACTCGGGGTCGTCGTTCAGTTCGCGGACGACCGCCTCGATCTCCTCCTGGGTGGCGGTGTCGGGAAGTTCACGCTGGATCGAGCCGATGCCGACCTGTGCGCAGTCGCGGTGCTTGCCATTGACGTACCAGCGGCTGCCGGGATCGTCGCCGACGAGCAGGGTGCCGAGACCGGGCACCACTCCCTTCTCCCTGAGGGCCGCCACGCGGACGCTCAGTTCGGACTTGATCGCTGCTGCGGTGGCCTTGCCATCGAGAATTTGGGCGGTCATGGACCCATCTTCGCGGATTGCCCCGCCCGGGTTCCAATCCCGTTCGTTCCCGAGTTCCCATCCCGTTCGTCCAGGTGCTCCGGTCATGGTTCCCGACCCGCAACCAGAGGTTGCACTTGCACAACACCTGGGGATACCGACTGGACAAAATGTCGACTGTAATACCACGATGACCGCTGCAGTGCTGCGGAAAGTTTGGGGGCGACACCGCTGATCTTGTAACGATCCTCCACTCGGACCGCGCAGTCCCCGCACTTCCCAACGGAGGATCTCGCCATGAGCTTCGGCGACCCGAACAATCCCTACGGCCAGCAGCAGCAGGGCGGTCAGCCGGACTACGGCTACCCCCAGCAGGGCGGGCAGCCCCAGGGCCAGCCCGGTTACGGATACCCGCAGGCGCCGCCCGTCCAGCCGTATGGCGACGGAGGCTACGGCGGCGGACCGACCACCATGCCCGGCAGCGTCAAGGCGGCCCAGGTGATGACCTGGGTGATCGTCGGGCTCCAGGTCATCGGCGCCGTCCTCATGTTCCTGGGCGGCATGGCCCTCGACGAGCTGGAGGCCAGCGAGGAGAGCGCGTTCGACGGCCTCGGCGACTCGGCGGGAATCCTCTACGCGTACGGCGTCTTCGCCATCCTGTGGGGCGCGTTCGCCGTCTTCCTCGCCGTCAACTTCTCCAAGGGCCGCAACGGCATCCGCATCGCCGCCCTGGTCTTCGGCATCATCACCGCGATCCTCGGCCTCTATCCGTTCCTCATCGTCGGTCTGGCGCACCTCGTGCTCGGCATCCTGATCGCCGTGTTCGTCGGCAAGTCGGACGGCTCGGCCTGGTTCAACCGCCCACGCGCCTGAACCACGGCGGCCGGCGAAGCCGTAAGCCGTACACCGATGCGCTGATACACCGGCGGACCGCCGACGTATCAGCGAACGAACGGCGAACGAACAGCGAACAGCGCGTCCGGGAGGCCGCGACTCCCCCATCCCCTGCGGGAGTCGCGGCCTTCCGCCCGTCCCGGGGCCGAAGGCTCCGTTTATCCGGGGCCGAAGGCTCCGTACGTCCGGGGACCGTGAGCCCGCCCGGACGCCCTCCCCCGGTCATCCCGCCGGTAGTCCCGCCTGCCCCACCTTGCCCGCCTTCTTATGCGTACGTTGTGCGATCGTTTATCGCCACTTCCTACCCTGGCGCTGCACCGAGGGGAGAAGTCCACTGTGTACAGCATCATCGTGGTGTCCGGGCCCGCAGGCGGTCCCAGCGAGCAGTTGCGCCTCGCGCCCGGCGAGACCCTGCGTTTCGGCCGTGGAGCACCCACCGCCGACCGGAGCCGGCTGACCATCGACCACCCCGGGATCTCCCGTACGGCGGGCGAGATCACCGCCACCGGCACGTACTGGACACTCAGCAACTTCAGCGGCACATCGACGTACGCAGTCGAGAACCCTGAGGGCGCCGGTGAGCACATCAAGGTCGCCCCGGGGCGCGTCGACGCGCCCGTGCCCTTCGAGTTCGCGCGGCTGGTCATGCCCGCCGCCGGCGAACTGGTCTCCTTCGACGTCTGGGCACCGCGCCACGACTACGCGGAACCCCCCGGGCCCGCCCCCGACGGCGAACCGACCGCGCACGCCTTCCCGCTCGACCGCACCAAGCGGTACTTCCTGGTCCTGGTGGCGCTGTGCGAGCCGAGGCTGCGCGGCGAACCGCACGCTGCGGTGCCCACCGTCGAACGGATCGGGCACCGGCTGCGCCCCATCTGGCCCGCCGTCACCACGGCCGCCGTGCAGTGGAACATCGACTATCTGGCGGTCAAACTCCGCCTCAAGGCACCGCCGGAGGCGGCGGCCGGCGGCCCTCGGCTCAACGGCAAGAAGGGGACGCTGGTGTCGCTGGCGCTGCGGTTCGATCTCGTACGGGAGGACGACCTCGGCCTGCTGGAGGCGGTAGCCGTCCGATGAGACACGACGTCACGGCGCTGCCCGTCCCGTACGGCTACCGCGTCGGCCCCTGGGAGGTCCGCGAGCCCCTCGCGTCCGGCGCGTTCGCCACCGTCTACGCGGGCCGCCGCACGACGGGACCTGCGGACCGGGCGGGATCTGCGGACCGGGCGGGCGGGTCCGGTCCGTCCGGCCGGGCGGGCGGGCAAGTCAGGCGGCCCGGGCGGCCGGGCGGGCAAGTCAGGCGGTCCGGGCGACCCGCCCGGCCTCCCCGCCGAGGTGGCGCTCAAGTTCCTGCCCACCGGGACCCGTACGCCCCGCCAGCTCCGCCATCTCCAGGAGCTGACCGAACGCGAGCTTGAGGTGCACCGCAGGCTCCGGCAGCCACGGCTGATCAGGATGTACGAGACCCGCACGGTCGACGACCCCGCCGAGCCCTCCCTCGACGGCGCGACCGTCCTCGTCCTGGAGAAGGCCGCCGGTTCGCTGGACAAGCTGCTCTCGCGCTGTCCGCGCCCGGTCGCCGGGCCCGCGCTGCTCGCGCAGATCGGTGAGGGGCTGCATCAGCTCCATCACGCGGGCTGGGTGCACGGCGATCTCAAACCGGGCAATGTGCTGCTGCTGGCCGATCACACCGTCCGGCTCGGCGACTTCAACATGGCCGCCGAGATCCAGGGCACCCACGGCTACACGCCCGCCTTCCAGACCACCGACTACACCCCGCCCGAGCGGCTGTGGGCCGAGACGGGCGTGCGCGGGCAGCACATCCGTACCACCGCCGACATCTGGGCCTTCGGGGTCCTCGCGCACGTCGTCCTCACCGGGACCCACCCGCTGCCCGGCGCCACGCCCGGAGCGCGCCGGGACACCGCCGTACGCTACGCGCGCGGCGACGACGAACTGCGGCTGTCACCCGATCTCCCGGATGACTGGCGGGAGATCGTCACGGAGTGTCTGGCCCGTACCCACGAGGAGCGGGCGCACCTGGGCGCGGCGGAACTGCTGCGCCGGGTCGAGAAGGTGACCGGCGCGGCGCCCTCACCGGCGCTGCCCCGCCGCCCGTTCGGCCGCCGCTCGGGCCACCGCCCGCTGACCCGCCGGACCAGGTCCTCACTGCGCTGGGGCTCGGTCGCGGCAGCGTCCGTCATGTGCATGCTGGCGATGATGCACCACGGGTCCTCGGCCCAGGCGGCCGGGTACGAACGCTGCGCCATCGGTCATGTCTGCTTCTTCACCGAGGAGGACGGCAAGGGCGAGATGTGCGCCTGGTACGACGACGAGGCGGACTGGCAGTCCGGCTTCATCATCTGTGAGTGGGGCCGCGCCACGGCCCCCAAGTCGGTCCTCAACAACGGGTACCCGGACGACCTGCCCGCCGCCCGCTACTACCGGGGGACGGACTTCCAGGGGCCGGCCGGCTGCCTCCGGCCCACCGAGCGGCGCAATCTGGAGGATGGGGAACTGATCCGCTCGGTGCAGTGGCTGTCCGACTGCTGAACCGGACGGGTTGCGTACCGCCCGGTTCGTACGCGCCTCCGCACCCTCGGATGTCCGAGGTACCCCGCCGGGCCCGCCCCCGCGAGGGTTGTCCCCGATCGAACGGCCGGAGTCCGGCTGAGCGAAGGGGGACATGGTGCGACGTACTCTCGCGGCGCTGGGGACGGCCGGCGCGCTCGTCTTCGGCGCGCTCACCGCGTGTACGCAGTCCGGCGGGTCCGACACGTCCCGCGGGGCCGGTGCATCCGGGAGGTCCGGTGCATCCGGCGGGTCGGCCTCGGCCCCCGTGGCGGCGCTGACCAGCGCCGAGCGGGCACAGCTCGACCACGCGGAACAACTGCTGGTAAGGGAGTGCATGGCGGACCGGGGCTTCCCGTACTGGGTCGGCCCGCCGCTGAGCGCGGACGAGAGCCGGAACGTCGGCCAGTTGCTGGACGACACCGCCTGGGCCCGGCGGCATGGATACGGCAGCCGGATCACGGCGAAGCTGCTGGCCCGGCGGACGGCCGACCCCAACCGCCGCCACCGCGAGAGCCTCTCGGGTGCCCGGCTCACCGCCTACACAACCGCGCTCGAAGGCGGCCCCGGCACCCGGGAGCTGTCGGTGCGCGTCCCCACGGGCGGGACGGTCACCAGCACCCTCGGCGGCTGCGCCGCACAGGCGGAGGAGCGGCTCTACGGCGATCGCGCGACCTGGTTCGCGGCGGCGAAGGTCGCCACCAACCTGAGCCCGGTGTATGTGCCGAAGCTGCTGTCCGACCCCCGGTTCACCGCCGCGCAGTCCGCCTGGGCCGTCTGTATGCGCCGCGCCGGACACGACTACGCCACCCCCGGCGCGATCAGGGACGCCCTGGAACGCACCCGTGAACGGATGCCGGAGCCAAGGGCCTTCGCCGTCGAGGTACGGCTCGCGGTCGCCGAGGCGACCTGCGCGCGGTCGAGCGGCCTGGCCGACACGGGACGCCGGCTCGAACGCCACTACGTGGACGGACTGCGCGGCCGGTACGGGGACGAACTGGCCACCCACTCCCGGCTGGAACGCGCCGCGCTCACCCGCGCCCGGGAGATCACCGCGCGGTAGGCCAGGGCCCGGGAGACAGCGGGTTCGGAGGCCAGGGCCCCGGAGACAGCGACCCCGGAGGCCAGGGCCCCGGAGACAGCGGGTTCGGAGGCCAGGGCCCGGCGCCCGGCGCCCGGCGCCCGGCGCACAAGACTTCCACGGCAAACGGCCGTGGGTGAACGGAGGAGAACCCCATGAACAACCCTCAGCGGATGAGGAACACGCGTAAGAGGAACATCAGGCGCGGTCTCGGTTCCGCCGCCGCGGTGCTCGGCCTGGCGGCCGGTTCGCTGCTGATCAGCACCCCCGCCCAGGCCGTCACCCCCTGTGACACCTTCTACAACAACACCGCCGCCCGCGGGTACATGTACGCCTGGGACGCGACCTTCTGCAACGGCTCCCCGCTCGGCGGCAGCGCGGGCAACGACCCGGACTGGGGCGACGCAGCGGGCCCCTTCCGGGGCAGTGACGCCAACCGGGCCAGCTCGGTGATGAACAAGGGGTACGCGGGCAACCTCGACGTGGTGGCGTTCTACGACTCGACGAACTACAACCACAACCTGGGCTACGGCTGTCTCTCGGTCGGTGAGAAGTACGCCGACGACCTGCGGGACAACCGCTTCACCAACGGCCTCTCGGCCAACAACAGCATCAGGTCGCACCGCTGGGTGAACTCCAACGGCTGCGCGGCCGGATCCTGGCTCACGTGATCCGTTCCCCGCGTCCAGCCTGCTGACGAGGGCCTGACAAAGGACGAGAGACGGTCTACGGGGGAGGGGAC
>NZ_JBSGUP010000087.1:0-18423 GCF_053607985.1 Streptomyces sp. NPDC055078 | reverse complement strand
GTCCGGCCCAGCCGGAGCGGTTGGCCAGGACCGCGACGACCAGCCCGGCCAGGGCGACCGTCCAGGCGACGCGGATGGTGAACTGCCGCCCGTCGCGCAGCAGGGCGGCGAGCGCGGCCAGGACGACACCGACCAGGAGCAGGCCGCCGAACGCCTTCGGCCCGCCGGGGCTGATGCCGAGGAGGTCGGTCGCGGACGCGGCCCCCGCGCCGAGGTCGAGTCCGGCCTCGCGGAAGAGGGCGGCCGGGTCGGTGAGCAGCGTCAGTGACCAGGGCGCGAGCACGATCAGCGGGGTGGCGGCGACGGCGAGGATGCGCGGGCCGTGGCCCGCGATGTCGTCGCGGCGCAGGACGAGCGCGCCGGCGCCGAGGGCGGCGGCGAGCGGCCAGACGACCGGGGTGAAGGCCGTGGCGAACGTCAGCAGCAGGGCGTACGTCCAGACGGCACGCCAGCTCCCCCGCCCGCCGTGGTCGAATCCGTGCGCGGCGACGGCGGCGCGGGCGATGAGCGGCAGCAGGATCGCGAGGACCGCGGTGCCGAGCCGGCCGGTGGCGAGCGCTCCGGTGGCGGCGGGCAGAAAGGCGTACGCGACGCTCGCCCAGGCCCGCAGCAGCCGGGAGTGGACCAGCGGCCGGGAGGCGAAGTAGGCGGTGAGTCCGGCGAGCGGGACCGAGCAGACGAGCAGCAGGGTCAGGGCGAAGCCGGTGGAGCCGAAGAAGAGCGTGGACAGGGCTGCCAGGACGGCGAGATACGGCGGCTCGGTCTGGGTGCCGCCGGTGCCGATGGGGTGCCAGCCGCTGGTGTGGCGTGCCCAGAGGTCGGAGACGTCCTCGGGGGCCGCCAGCAGCGCGCCCCCGGCGAGCGAGCCGCCGCCGAACAGGTCGCGGCAGGCGATGAGGGAGACGACCAGCAGCAGCGCGAAGAGTACGGGCGCGGGCCTGCGCGCGATCTTCTTCAGCCGGGAGAACTGCTCGACCTCCAGGAAGTCGGCGTCGTCGTCGCCTGGCCCCGACTCCACCGCGCCGTGCCGGGAGCCGCCCGCGTCGGTGTCGGTCCTGCTGCCGAAATGGCTCGCGATCTGCTCGGCGGTGGCGCGGACGGTGGCGCCGGCCGGCGGGAACAGGGACCGCAGTTCGCCGCCGTCGACCGTCCGGGCGGCGGCCCGCTTCCGCCGTCCGGCGAGTACGCGTTCGGGCCGCAGCAGTACGGCGAAGAGCCCCATGACCTCGTCGACGGCCTGGCCGGGCGCCTTGCCGAGGAGATAGGCCAGGGTGCGCAGCAGGGTGCCGACGACGATCCGCAGCAGGACGTACGGGAGCGTCACGCCCCGGGCGTTGGTCAGGAGGGTGTGGACGGCCCCGGCCTTGTCGACACGGTGGGGGCTGGCGACGGAGCGGCCCGCGCAGTCGACCGTACGGCGTTCGCGGGCGGCGGCCTCGGCGTGCCGCAGGACGGCGTCGGGGGCGATGAGGACCCGGTGGCCCGCGGAGTGGGCACGCCAGCACAGGTCGACGTCGTCGCGCATGAGGGGCAGGCGGCGGTCGAAGCCGCCGAGCTGTTCGAAGACTTCGCGGCGCACCAGCATGCCGGCCGAGGACACGGACAGTACGGTGCGGACCTGGTCGTGCTGTCCCTGGTCCTGCTCGCGCCGGTCCAGGCCGGTCCAGCGGCGTCCGCTGTTGGCGATGGAGACGCCCGCTTCGAGGAGTTGTCTGCGGTCGTACCAGCCGCGCAGCTTGGGTCCGGCGATCGCGGCGTGCGGGTCGGCGTCCACGACCCGCAGCAGTTCGGCGAGGGCCCCTGGTTCGGGCGCGCTGTCGTCGTGGAGGAGCCACAGCCACTGCACCGGTTCGCCGTGGGGCAGTTCGGGCATGTCGTACGCCTCGTCCTGCCAGGTCCTGGTGACGGGGTCCCAGCCGCTGGGCCGCTTCAGATAGGGCAGGTCGTCGGGGGTGAGGACACCCGCGGTGCGTACGGCCTCGTCGACGGCCGTACCGAAGCCGGTACGGCGTGCCAGATGCAGCACCCGCTCGGCGCCGAGCGCTTCGGTGAGCAGCCGCGCGGAGTCGTCGGCGCTGCCGGTGTCGGCGGCAATGGCGTTCTGTACGGGGCGTTCCTGGCCGAGGAGTCCGGCGACGACGTCGGGGAGCCAGCGGGCGCCGTCGTGCGAGACGAGTACGGCGGTGACGACGTGCCGGGGGAACTCCGGCGGACGCGCGGCGGTGAACGCGGCTGTGGTGGCGGACATTGAGGTACGGGCCCTCCGGCCGGGCGTCGCCCCCCGCGGGGGCGCTGAGGGTCTGGGACGGGGCCACACTAACGGTAGGAATCGGCGGCGGGGTCCCAAGTGGGGTGGTGGAACCGGATACCCGCAGGGGCGGCGGGCGCTCCGGGGCGCTCCACCGCTCGCGGTGCGTACGGGCGTATCGGCGGCCGGAACACGGCAGGGCGTACGGGCGTACGGAACACAGCGGGGTGCACGGACGGCCGGAACACGGCGGGGCGTGCGGGCGGCCGGGGCTCAGCTACCGACGGCCGGTCGGGGCGGCCGGCACACGGGCCGGCCCGCCGGGCCAGGGCACCAGGGCACCGGGTGCTGACGTGCGGTCAGTCAGCGCGGCGGGCGGGGCGGCGGGAAGGGAACGGGAAGGGAAGCGGTCCGCCGGGTGCGGAAGAAAACGCAGGCGGCGGACCGTGGAGGATGGAGTGGCCGGTGTGGACCGGTCCGGGGCCGGATATCCGTTCGGTGTTCAGACGGCGGCCTTCTTCAGCCGGCGCCGCTCACGCTCGGACAGGCCGCCCCAGATACCGAATCGCTCGTCGTTGGCGAGCGCGTACTCAAGGCATTCCGACCGGACTTCACAGGCTAGGCAGACTTTTTTCGCCTCGCGGGTGGAACCGCCTTTTTCGGGGAAGAAGGACTCGGGATCGGTCTGCGCGCACAACGCGCGCTCCTGCCAGCCGATTTCGTCGTCCGCGTCCTCGACCAGCAGTTGTTCGAACAGCTCGGTCATGTGCGCCCCTCGTCTGTCTTTGCGTCCCCGTGATGTTGCCGATGTTGCCGTGATCGATTTCGGCCGAACGACACGAGTGAAATTACAAGTGCGTGGATCCGGGCCAGTCAAGTGGAGATCTGCTATTGGGCCCCGTATTCACTCTGCGGAACCAAGGCTATGCGGAAAGTGTTCAAATCACCAAAAACCTGACACATGCCAGCGGCCTGCCCGCGCCCTCTCGCTCCTCCCTTCTCACCAGGGAAGACGACACAGGGCCCGATCTTGTTGCGATCGAGCCACTGAAGCGATCCGGATCACAGTCCGATCACGGACCGAGGCGGCGTCCACCGGCGGTCGGGGCGGCGCGACAAGCACAGTTGTGCGCCTTGTCTCCCCGCGATCGACTGCATAAACCTTTCTCCGCCCTCCGTAACCGGATGAGGTGAAACATTGCCGCCAAATCGGTCATTGAGTTGACATCAAAGACACTCACCCGTCACTGTGGGTGCATGCCAGCAGCCTCAGCGCCTTTCGCGACCCCCGGCACGGACCGGTCGGGGTTCCGTATCGCTGTCCAGGCCCGCTGTTGCCGCTGTTCCAGCTGTTGATGCCCTAGTCGGCTCCAGCATTTCTCCGCGTTCTGCGTCACCCCTGCTTTCTTCCGCTTCTTCCGCGTATGCGGCCCCGTCCGTATGTCCGCGACGCCCGTGCACCGCTCGACTCGTTCCCGCCGAGGAAACACCGCAGCCATGAACAACGACAGCGACCTCCAGATCGCCGGGGACATCCTCGCCGTACAGCACCTGCTCCGGCCCGCGCCCGAACACCCGGCCACCGTCGCCGAATTCGCCGGCCTCGCCCGTACCATCGCCGCCGACCGCGCGCAGTGGTCGCCTCTCATCGAGTACGACGCCACCAGCCGCTGGTACCACCGGCTGCGCACCGGGCCCGGCTTTGAGGTGTGGCTGCTGTCCTGGCTGCCCGGCCAGCGCAGCGGGCAGCACGATCACGGACCGTCGTCCGGGGTGCTCACCGTCCTCGGGGGCGCCCTGACCGAGCACACCCGGCGGGCCTCCAGAGAGCTGACGACCGGTGCGCAGCGGGTGTTCGCCCCCGGATATGTGCACGAAGTGGTCAATGACTCGCTCGAACCGGCCGTCTCGCTGCACATCTACTACCCGGGACTGACCGAGATGCCCATGCACACCTCCGGGGTCCCCCACGCGGAATGCCAGGGAAGCTCCCCGGCTGCCCAGGACCTCCTCACGGCCTGACAAACTGCTGTGTATGCGCATCTTGGTTCTGGCCGGCGGTATCGGTGGCGCCCGTTTTCTGCGCGGTCTTCAGCAGGCCGCGCCCGAAGCGGACATCACCGTGATCGGGAACACCGGTGACGACATCCATCTGTTCGGACTGAAGGTCTGCCCCGACCTCGACACCGTGATGTACACGCTCGGCGGGGGCATCAACGAGGAGCAGGGCTGGGGCCGTACGGACGAGAGCTTCCGGGTCAAGGAGGAGCTGGCCGCCTACGGCGTGGGCCCGGAGTGGTTCGGCCTCGGCGACCGGGACTTCGCGACCCATATCGTACGGACCCAGATGCTCTCCGCCGGGTACCCGCTCAGCGCCGTCACCGAGGCGCTCTGCACCCGCTGGAACCCGGGCGTACGGCTGCTGCCGATGTCCGACGACCGGGTCGAGACCCATGTCGCCGTCGAGATCGAGGGCGAGCGGAAGGTCATCCACTTCCAGGAGTACTGGGTGAGACTGCGGGCGTCCGTGCCCGCCGAGGCGGTCGTGCCCGTCGGCGCCGAGCAGGCGAAGCCCGCGCCCGGGGTGCTGGAGGCGATCGCCGCCGCCGATGTGATCCTCTTCCCGCCGTCGAACCCGGTCGTCAGCGTCGGCACCATCCTCGCCGTGCCCGGCATCCGCGAGGCCATCGCCGATGCGGGTGTGCCGGTGGTGGGCCTGTCCCCCATCGTCGGGGACGCGCCCGTGCGCGGGATGGCGGACAAGGTGCTCGCCGCCGTCGGTGTGGAGGCGACGGCCTCGGCGGTCGCCTCGCACTACGGCTCCGGGCTGCTGGACGGCTGGCTCGTGGACACCGTGGACGCGGGCGTCGTCGGGGAGGTCGAGGGCGCGGGCATCCGCTGCCGGGCCGTACCGCTGCTGATGACCGACGTCGGCGCGGCGGCCGAGATGGCGCGGCAGGCGCTCGCCCTGGCCGAGGAGGTCAGGGCATGACCTCCTACCGGGTACACGCCCTGACCGGACTGCCGGAGGTCCGGCCGGGCGACGATGTCGCCAAGCTGATCGCCGCCTCCGAGCCGGAACTGGTCGACGGCGACATCCTGCTCATCACCTCCAAGATAGTGAGCAAGGCGGAGGGGCGCGTCGTCGCGGCGGACGACCGCGAGGCCGCCATCGAAGCCGAGACGGTACGGGTGGTGGCGCGGCGCGGTCCGCTGCGTATCGTCGAGAACCGGCAGGGCCTGGTGATGGCCGCCGCCGGAGTCGACGCCTCCAACACACCCGCCGGGACGGTGCTGCTGCTGCCCGCCGACCCCGACGCCTCGGCGCGGGCGATCCGCGAGGAGCTGCGGTCGACGCTCGGGGTGGATGTCGGGGTCATCGTCACCGACACCTTCGGACGGCCCTGGCGCAACGGGCTCACCGATGTCGCGATCGGCGCCGCGGGCGTACGGGTCCTCGACGATCTGCGCGGCGGGGCGGACTCCCACGGCAATGAGCTGAGCACCACCGTCGTCGCCACCGCCGATGAGCTGGCCGCCGCCGGTGATCTGGTCAAGGGCAAGTCGGCGGGGCTGCCGGTCGCCGTGGTACGCGGTCTTGGGCACCTGGTGGGCGACCTGCCCGGGGGCGCCCGCGCGATGGTGCGGGACGCGGCCGAGGACATGTTCCGGCTCGGTACGTCCGAGGCGGTCCGGGAAGCGGTCACGCAGCGCCGTACCGTACGGGAGTTCACGGACGAGCCGGTGGACCCGGGCGCGGTGCGCCGCGCGGTCGCCGCCGCCGTCACCGCGCCCGCGCCGCACCACACCACCCCCTGGCGTTTCGTCCTCCTCGAATCCGCCGCGTCCCGTACAGAACTGCTGGACGCGATGCGTGAGGCGTGGATCGCGGATCTGCGCCGGGACGGCAAGTCCGCCGACTCCATCGCCAAGCGGGTGCGCCGGGGCGATGTGCTGCGGAACGCCCCGTATCTCGCCGTCCCCTGTCTGGTGATGGACGGCTCGCACCACTACGGGGACGAGCGGCGCGATACCGCCGAACGCGAGATGTTCGTCGTCGCGACCGGCGCGGGCGTGCAGAACTTCCTGGTGGCGCTGGCGGGCGAGCGGCTCGGTTCGGCGTGGGTGTCATCGACGATGTTCTGCCGCGACGTCGTACGGGAGGTGCTGCGGCTGCCCGGCACCTGGGACCCGATGGGGGTGGTGGCGGTGGGGCACGCGGCCGTACCGCCGAGGACGCGGCCCGTACGGGAGGCGTCCGCGTTCATCGAGGTCCGCTAGCGGTCCTGTCGTGCGGTGAGGCCCTCAGAGCAGGGCGATGTCCGTGTGCGGCATCTTCGGCTTACGGCGCGCGGGGGTGCGGCCGCTCAGCAGGATGAAGCGGGTGGCGCGGTGGCGCTGGCCCGCGTAGGGGGCGAGGAGTTCGAGCATCGCGGCGTCGTCCGCGTACCGGTCGCCCGCGAGCGCGTAGCCGACGATGCCCGGCAGATGCAGATCGCCGACCGTGACGGCGTCGGGAGCGCCGTTGCTGCGCTGCACGGTCTCGGCGGACGTCCAGGGCCCGATGCCGGGGATCAGCTCCAGGCGTGCCTGGGCCTCGGCCGGTGCCATCGCGGCGGCCTCCTCCAGCCGCCGGGCGACCCGGACCGCGCGCAGGATCGTGGAGGCGCGTTTGTTGTCGACGCCCGCGCGGTGCCACTCCCAGGACGGGATGAGCGCCCAGGTCCGGGGCTCGGGCATCACGAACAGCCGGGGGTCCGGGCCGGGCGCCGGCTCCCCGTGCCCGCGCACCAGGAGCCGCCAGGCCCGGTACGCCTCGTCCGTCGTCACCTTCTGCTCCAGGATCGACGGGATCAGCGACTCCAGCACCAGTCCGGTGCGGGTGAGGCGCAGCCCGGGTCGGCGGTGCCGGGCTTGCGCGACCAGGCGGTGGCGGGGGATGAACGCGTCGGGGTCGTCGCCCTCCCCGAGCAGCCCCGGCATCCCCTCCAGCAGCCACTTCGCCCCTGGCCCCCACGCCTCGGCCTCCGCCTTACCGCCCCGCATGGCCACCCTGATCGTGCCGGGCCCCTCGGGGGTGCGGCTGGCCCGCCAGACCGACCCGTCGGATGCCGTACGGAACGTGGGGTCGGCGGGGCCCCTGCGCAGCGGGCGGAGAACGAGTCCCAGGTCCAGCGGGGCGGGGGGCGCCCAGGCGCGGGTGTGCGCGCTGGTGGCGGGGCGGGGGGTGCGGTGGGGGGTGGGGCGGGGAGCGAAGCGTCCTGACACGGGGTTCCTCGGGGCCGGGTCCCCCGAGCGTATGCGGTCGGGGGCGGCGGTGTGCGAGCGGTCCGCCCCGCGCGGGCGCTCCAGCGGGGCGCTGCCCCACACCCGCGCCTCAAACGCCGGCGGGGCTGGACTTGCCCGCCGGAGGGGCTGGATTTCAGGACCTGGTTCTGCGCGGCCAGCCCCCTGGCGGGCGGGCCCCTGAGTGCGCGGTCCTTGCCCGGGCCCGGGCCGTCCGGCGGGGCGCTGCCCCACACCCCGCGCCTCAAACGCCGGCGGGGCTGAATTTGCCCGCCGGAGGGGCTGGATGTGCCGCCCGAGGGGCTGGGTGTTCAGGACCTGGTTCTGCGCGGCCAGCCCCCAGCGGAACCCGACCGGGAAGGGGACACGCGGAACCGGACCGGGAGGGGGACGCGCAGGGGTGGCGTCGGGACGTAAAGCGTGATTTGTGGCGCTGAAGGGCCTGCCACTCGCAAGGGCCCGAAACGCGCCGTAAATCGTGCAGTCCCGACGTGACCCCGGAGCGGACCCCGGCCCCAGCCCCGAACGGGCCCGGGCTCAGCCCATGGCCCCGCACCGCACAGCGGGCCCCAGCCCCGAACGGGCCCGGGCCCAGCCCAAGACCCCGCACCGCCGGCCCCAGCCCCCACGTGCCCAGAACCAGAACCACGGCCCCGCACAGGCACCCCCCGCGTACCTGGCGTCTGTGCGGGGACCGTGGTCGTACTGGAGGAGGGGGCTACTTGACCGCCCCCGCCATCACCCCCGACACGAACTGTTTCTGGAAGGCGAAGAAGACCGCCAGGGGGATGATCATCGAGACGAACGCCCCGGGCGCCAGCACATCGATGTTGTTGCCGAACTGCCTGACCTGACGCTGGAGCGCCACGGTGATGGGCGCGCTCTCCGAGTCGGCGAAGATCAGGGCGACGAGCATGTCGTTCCACACCCAGAGGAACTGGAAGATCCCGAGGGAGGCGATCGCCGGCGCGCCCAGCGGCATCACGACGCGGGCGAAGAGCCGCAGCTCACCCGCTCCGTCCAGCCGCGCCGCCTCCATCAGCTCGCGCGGGATCTCCGCGAAGAAGTTCCGCAGCAGGAAGATCGCGAACGGCAGCCCGAAGGCGACATGGAAGAGGATCACCCCGATCGTCGTCTCAAAGATCCCGATCTTGCCGAACAGTTCCGACACCGGGACGAGGGCGACCTGCACGGGCACCACCAGCAGCCCGACGACCACCATGAACCACCAGTCGCGGCCCGGGAACTCCATCCAGGCGAAGGCGTAGCCCGCGAGGGCGCCGATGCCGACCACCAGGAGGGTCGCCGGGACGGTGATGAGCACGCTGGAGAGGAGGGAGTCGGTGATCGCCTCGTTCTTGAGGAGCCGGGAGTAGTTGTCGGTGGTGACCTGCGCGGGGGCGGTGAAGACCTTCCACCAGCCGCTGCCGGCGATGTCGGACGAGCTGCGCAGGGAGGAGATCAGCAGCCCGAACGTCGGCATCAGCCAGAAGAGGCCCACCAGGATCAGGAACACCCGCATCGCCCCGCCCCCGGTGCGCGCCGCGATCCTGGCCGCGAGGGACTGCTTGGCCTTCACCACACCGTCGGTCGTGGTCATCGGCGGCTCTCCCTTCGCATCCGGCGGATGTTGAAGAACATCACCGGGATCACCAGCAACAGCAGCAGCACGGCGATCGCGCTGCCGATCCCCAGATGGGAATCCGTGCCGAACGACGAGCGGTAGAGCTGGAGGGCCAGCACATTGGCATCGTCCTGCGACGACCCGGGCGCGATGATGTAGACGAGGTCGAAGATCTTCAGGACGTTGATCATCAGGGTGACCAGGACCACCGCCAGCACGGGCGCGAGCAGCGGCACGGTCACCCGGCGGAAGACCTGCCACTCGTTGGCGCCGTCCATCCGGGCGGCCTCCAGGAGTTCTCGTGGCACGCTCGCGAGTCCCGCCGCGATGAGGACCATCGCGAAACCGGCCCACATCCACACATAGCTGCCGATGATCGCCGGGGTCACCAGCGAGGGGCCGAGCCAGTTGACCCCGTTGTACGGTTCCCGGAAGTTCTCGCCGGGCAGCCGCAGTACGGCCCCGTCCGCCGACGCGGGCAGCGAGAACGTACCGTCCGCACCGGCCCGCGCCGACGCCACGACCTCGCCGTTTCTGACGGCCTCGACCTTGATGCCCTTGAGCCCCAGCTCCTCGGCGTCGATGGTGTTGGGTGTCCCGCCGCCGCCCCGGGTGAAGTCCAGCCAGGCGGTGCCGGTGATCCGCCCGTCGTCCGGTTCCGCCGCCTTCGCGGTCCCGGCGTCCGACGGCATCTTCGCGGGCGGGACGCCCACCAGCGGCAGAAGGACCTCGGCCCCGGCCCGTACCGGCTCCTTGGTCACGAAGGCCCCGCCGCCACCGGCCTTCAGCGGATGGACCGGCAGCGGACGGGCCCGGGGGAATCCGGCGGACTCGGCGAAGGTGTCGTGCACGCCCACCCAGACCGCGTTGGCGACGCCCCGCTCGGGATCCTGCTCGTACACCAGCCGGAAGATGATGCCCGCCGCGAGCATCGAGATCGCCATCGGCATGAAGACGACGAGTTTGAACGCGGTGCCCCAGCGGATGCGTTCGGTCAGTACGGCGAAGATCAGCCCGAGCGCCGTCGCGACGGTGGGGGCGACGACGACCCAGATCGCGTTGTTCTTCACCGCGGTGCGGATGCTGTCCTCGGTGAAGATCTCCTTGTAGTTGTCGAATCCGGCGAACCCAGAGCCGGACTGGTCGAAGAAGGACCGGTAGAGCGAGTACCCGATCGGGTAGACCACGAGCGCGCCCAGCAGCACCAGCGCGGGCAGCAGAAAGCCGGCCGCGAGGAATTTACGTGTGCCTGTCACGCTCTTGCGTTTGCCGTCGGAGGGGCCCGGGCGGACCGGGCCCCCCGCGCTCGCCGCGGTGGCCACCGGTCAGCTCTTGTACGCCTTGGCGGCGTCGGACTCCAGCTGCCGCTGGGTCCCGGCGACGTTCTTGGGGTTCTTGAGGAAGTCCTGGAGCGCCTTCCAGAAGCCCTTCCCCGGAGTCCCGCCGAACGACTGCGGCATCTGGTCCGACATGTCGAAGCGGAAGTCGTCGCCCGCGTCGATCAGCGCCTTGGCGATATCGCGCTGTACGTCATTGGGGTACGCGGCGAGGTCCAGCGCCTTGTTCGGGGAGATGAACCCGCCCGCGGCGGCCGAGATCTTCGCCGCGTCCGGGGAGGCGAGGAAGGTCAGCAGCGCCTGCGCGCCCTTGCTGTCCGTGAGCGCGACGGCCGCGTCCCCGCCCGTCACCACCGGGGCCTCCGCGCCGACGGCGGGGAACGGGAACACCTTCGCGTCCGTACCGATCTTCGCCTTGGTCTGCGCGATGTTGACCGTCGCGAAGTCACCCTCGAAGACCATCGCGCCCTTGGGCTCGGCGCCCCCGGTGAAGGTCTGGGTGACGGATGCCGGGAACTCGGTCTGGAGCGCGCCGTCGGCGCCGCCCGCGATCAGTTCCGGCTTGCCGAACAGCTCGGCGAGGGTGGTCAGCGCCGCCGTCACCGACGGGTCGGTCCATTTGATGGTGTGCTTGGCGAGCTGGTCGTACTTCTGGGGCCCGGCCTGGGAGAGATAGATGTTCTCGAACCAGTCGGTGAGGGTCCAGCCGTCGGCGCCCGCGACCGAGACGGGAGTGACACCGGAGGCGGAGATCGTCTCGGCGGTGGCGAGGAAGTCCTTCCAGGTCTTCGGCTCCTTCGCCCCCGCGTTCTCGAAGGCAGCGTTGTTGTACCAGACCAGGGACTTGTTGGACGCCTTGTAGTAGACGCCGTACTGCTCGCCGTTGACCTGGCCGGTCCGCTGCCAGCCCATCGAGTAGTTCTTCGCGAGCTGGGCCTTGGCCTCCGCGCCGACCGGTTTGGCCCATTTACGCTGTACGGCCTGCTGGATGGCGCCCGGCTGCGGCAGCATCGCCACATCGGGGGGACTGCCGCCCGCGATCTTCGTGCCGAGGAAGTTGACGATCGGGTCCTGGGCGGGGACGAAGGTGACCGTCGCCCCGGTCCGCTTCTCGAACTCGTCCAGTACCTTGACGAAGTTCTGCTGTTCGGGGCCGCTCCAGACCGCGGCGACCTCGATCTTCTCTCCGGCCAGCTTGGGAAGCTGAACGGCCGACGCGGACTCCTTGCTCCCGCCCGGTTCGTCCTTGTTGTCGCTGTCGCCGCAGCCGGTGACGGCGAGGGCGCCGATGGCGGCGAAGACGACTGCGGCCCTGCCCGTACTGCGTGTCCGTGCCGTGTGACGAGTTGTGTGCATCTCTGCCCCGTCTCTCCCGTGCGCTGTCCAGTTGTCCGACAGGTGTACGCCCGGCCTTAAGGGGCCGCAATACCGTACGGGGCACCCGAGAGCCTTTCGTGACCCCCTGTGACGCGCTGTTGTACCACAGGGGGACGCGGGCGGAGATACGCCACGGCGAGTCATGGGTGCGGGAGTTGTGCGGGTGTGCGGTCATACGGGGTGGAGCCGCGCGGTTCACGGGCGCGCGCGGGTCCGGCCGGCCTCATGGGCCGCAATCAGGTCACGGGATACGGGACACGGGTCACGGGATACGTCCATGGGCCACGGGTGCGCGGGTGCGCGGGTGCACGGGTCACGGGTGCGCGGGGGAGAGCGGGGCCAGCGGCACCGCGTCCACCGAACGCGCGGCCCGCTCCAGCGCACTGGCGAGCAGCGCCAGATCCGTCGGCCCGTTGCCCAGCTCGCGAACGGGCCTGCGGGTGGGCGGGTCGCCCATACGCTCCCACTCCAGCGGCACCACGGTGGGGCGCAGCGTCGCCGTACGCGGTATGCGTCCCGTCACCCGGCCGCCCTGGAAGGGGGTCACCCGCCCGTCCGGGTGCCCGAGCCTGCCCCGTCCCGGAGCCGGATCGTCCGGTCCGGCGGCCGAGGGCGGCACATCCAGCACCGCCCGCAGCCGGGCCCCCCGCGCCAGCTCCGTATCGGCCGTACGGTCGGGTCGCCCCGAGGTCGCCACCAGATGCACACCGAGCCGTCCGCCGTCCCTGGCCACGGCCTCCAGCGCCCGGACGACCGAGCCGGCCGCCGGACGTCCGGTGCTGCCGAGCGCCGGGGCCACCAGCGCGTCGAAGTCGTCGACCAGGACCACCAGCCGGGGCAGGGGCCGCTCGGCGGTCGCGGCGGACGCGGCCCTGCGGCCCCCCGGGCGCAGCCGGAGCGTCGCGCTCGACGGCGATTCCACGTCCCCGCGCGACGAGGCGTGCGCCTCGGCCCGCGCGGAGTGGTCGTACCCGCCCCGGGACTGCGGATACGCACCCTGCGACTGCGACTGCGACTGCGACTGTTGCTGTGGATGCGGGTCGCTGCGGGGCGACGCGTACGGATCGGCGCGGGACGCGGCGTCGAAGGGGCCGCGCGGGTCCGGACGCCCGCCGGACTGCTCGGCGGCCAGCGGCGGCCGGGGGCCCACCATCCGGTCCGCGACCTCCCGCCCGGTGTGCCACTCGGCGAACCCCGCACTCCCCAGCAGCTCCGCGCGCCGCTTCAGCTCGGCGCCGAGGGCCTGGGCGAACGCCCGCATCCGCAGGGGGTCGCTCGCCACCAGATGCTCGGTGACATGCGGCAGCTCCGTACAGACCGCGAGCCCTTCGCCGCGCTCGCCGCCCGATCCGTCGACCAGCAGCAGACCGAGCCGGTCGGGGCGGTCGGCGGCGGCGAGCGAGGCGGCGACGGAGCGCAGCAGCTCCGTACGGCCGCTGCCGGGCGGGCCCTCGATCAGCAGATGCGGCCCCTCATCGGTGAGGTCGACGGCGAGCGGCCCCCGGGGACCGGCGCCGATGACCGCGGTGGCGTCGGCGGTGCGGGAGGCGTCCTGGGCCGAGGCCCAGCGCGCCATCAGGGACGCGGGGGTGGCCCGCGCGAGCCCCAGTTCGTCCAGCAGCCGCGCGGTCCGGGGCAGCGGGGCCGCCCGGCCGGGGCCGGTGCCCGAGCCCTCGGCGCGCAGCGGCGCCAGCGCGCGCCCGAAACGCTCCGCCCAGGCCGCCGATACGGCGTCCACCGCCGCCGGGGTGCCGTGCCCGGCGGGCAGGCCACCCGCCGTCCGCAGCAGCCGCAGTGCGGTGGCCACATCGCCGCTCAGGATCGCGACCGCCCCGCACTCCCGGAAGGCGAGCGAGGCCGCGCACCCGGCCTCGTAGGTCGCGGCGACGGGTGACCGGGGCGAGGCGGCGGGGGTCTCGGCCAGGGCTATGAGATGGATTCCGGCGGCCCGGCCCGCGCCCGCGAGCCGCGCGGTCGTCTCCCGCAGTACGGCGGAGCCGGGGTCCCCGTCGAGGATCACGACCGTCCGCCCGCCGTCGTACCGCGCGGCGGCTCCGGTAAGTGCTCCGGCGTCGGCGCTCGGCCAGCCGGGACCGAGCGGGCCTTCGTCCAGCCGACGGGTCAGCTCGGCCGTACGGGCGGCGGCCTGATCGCGGTCGTACGCCAGCAGGAGCCGGCAGTCCTGGCCGTGCGCGGGCCGCAGATGCGGCAGCCAGCCGAGCCAGGCCCACTCGGCGCGGCGCTCCTCCAGGCTCCGCGCCCGGTCCGTGCTGATCAGCACGATCTCCAGATCGGCGGGGGAGTGCAGCGCGGCGAGCTGGGCGACGGCCGAGCGGGCGAGCCCGGCGAGCCGCGCCCGGGGTCCGGCGAGCCCGAGCGAACCGGATTCCCTCAGTCCGACGGTCACCGGCACGGAGGGCAGCCCGTGCCGGTCGGTGGTGCCGAGCCGCAGGACCAGCGATTCGGGGTGGCCGGGACCCCGCTCCCAGAGCCGGGGCCCGGGGCCGAGCGCGGTCAGCAGGACGGCGGCGGGATCGGGCCAGCTCTCCACGGGCGGCCCGGCGGCGAACGACGGCCCGGCCTCCGGCACCGCCCCTTCGGGCGCCCAGTACTCCTCCGCGTCGTCCGCGCGCTCCTCCCGCCCGCCCGCGAAGCGCCGGGCCCAGGCGCCTATGCCCCGCTTGCGGGTGACCCGAGTGCCCTGACGGCCGCGCGCCCCGGCGTCGTCGGGGTCGGCAGGACCCCTGGGGGCCTCGTCCCGGAAGTCGTCCGCCGCCCTGGAGTGCACGCCGTCATCGGGCGCGGTGGTGCGGGCGCGGTCGTCGGGCGCGGTGGTGCGGGCGGTGGGGCCGGACGCCGTGGTTTGGGCGCCGTCATCGCGCGCGGTGGTGCGGGCGGCGGGGTCGTACTGGGCGGGCACCCGGCGGGAGGCGCTCCCCGGCGCGGTCCCGGTACGGGTGCCGTGCGCGGGCGTACGGGCCGTGGAGCCGCCGGGCCCGGGGCCCGGCACATAGGTGCCGCCGCCCGGTACATAGGTGCTGTGCGCCGGGCCATCGGCGACCGGCGCCGCCCGGCCGTGGGGCGCTTCGCCGCCCCCCGCCGGGGAGTCGGCTGCCGGGGAGACGGCCGCCGGGATCCGCAGATGTCCCTCGCCGTCCGGGGTCGTCGGCAGCGGTGCCGTACCGTCGCCGGACGTCAGCCGGAGCGCAGACTCGCCCAGCCGCAGCAGGGCTCCCCGGGGCAGCCGCACCGGCCGGGGGCCCACCGGCCTGCCGTCCAGCGCGGTGCCGTTGGTCGAGCCGAGGTCCGCCACGGTGACCCGGCCGTCCTCGCCGACGGTCACCGCGCAGTGCAGCCGGGAGACATCGGGGTCGTCCAGCGGGACGTCCGCTTCGGCGGACCTGCCGATGCTGATCCGGCCGCCGTGCAGCAGATGGACCCCGCCCGCGTCCGGGCCCGCGACGACATGGAGCTGTGCGGGGGCGTCCGCCGCCGGTGACTCCTCGGCGCCGGGGAAGCCGGGGAACTGGAGCGACAGCACCGCCCCGTCGATGAGCGGCGGCTCACCCAGGGTGCGCCGCTGGGCGTCGAGCCGCTCCTGCCCCGCGTAGAACACGGCGGTGCCCGAGCTACTCGAAGCACCCGAGGCGCCCGAGGGATCAGCGCCCGCGACGGCGGTCGCCAGACCCGATGCCACGGCGGCCAGCGCCGTCCCGGCGGGGGCGGTGATCAGCACATCGCAGGCACACCCGGCCGAAGCGCGCGACCCGGCGGTGGGCTCCGCGCGCGGCTCTCCCGCGGGGGTGCGTCCCGCCGACGAGGGTCCCGCCGCGGACTGCCCGCCGCGCGGCGCGAGAACGGTCAGCCGGATCTGCATCGCCGTCAGCAATCCCTTCTGCGCGGGGTGCCCGGCAGGGGAACCGCCTCGGACCGCCCCCACCCGACAGGTCGGCACGCGCCACAGGGCTCCCGCCCCCACAGCTCCGTGCTGAGGGCATCCTCGCACCTGCCACTGACAACACGCCCGGGGACCGCCCATAAGTGATCTTGATTGATCCGGTCCGGACGGAAAAATGCCTGGTTGGGTCCTGGTACGGAAGCGCTGTGTTGCGTACGGCACGAATAGCTGTGTTGCATACGGCACGAATGTTCGGCAACCATCCACAGGGCGGCGGCGTCTTCCTGTCGAACCCGGCCGACGGCCCGGCGGTCGCGTTCCGGCCCGTCGGCGGGAGCGCGCGGGGGGCGCGGCGGGGCCGTGCCGGGTGCGTGATCGGCGCGTGACGCTGACGGCGGCGGCACGACCGGTACACACCCGTACACACCGGCGCGTACCCGTCCGCAACTGACATACGACCGGCACGAGCCCTGACACAAGAGTTGACCCGAGACCTGGCACAAGACCTGGCACAAGACCTGTGGACAACACCGGAACACGACCTGTGGACAACCGGCCGGTGCCCCGTACGGCGGCATTAAAGTGGGTCGGACACCCGGGCGGACCCACCGTGGCCCGGACCACGCAAGGACCACGATCAGCAGGGAGCGCATGACGTGCGGCCTGTAGGCAGCAAGTACCTCCTGGAGGAGCCGCTCGGACGCGGCGCCACGGGCACCGTCTGGCGTGCCCGCCAGCGTGAGACCGCGGGCGCCGAGGCGGCCGTGCCCGGCCAGCCGGGCGAGACGGTCGCGATCAAGGTCCTCAAGGAGGAGCTGGCCAACGACGCGGATGTCGTGATGCGCTTTCTGCGCGAGCGCTCCGTCCTGCTCCGGCTCACCCATCCGAACATCGTGCGGACCCGGGACCTGGTCGTGGAGGGCGATCTCCTCGCCCTCGTCATGGACCTGATCGACGGCCCCGATCTGCACCGCCATCTGCGGGAGGCCGGCCGGTTCTCCCCGGTCGCGGCCTCCCTGCTGACCGCCCAGGTCGCGGACGCGCTCGCCGCCAGCCATGCCGACGGCGTCGTCCACCGCGACCTCAAGCCGGCGAACGTCCTGCTCAAGACCGACGCCGACGGCCAGATGCACCCGATGCTGACCGACTTCGGCATCGCGCGCCTCGCGGACTCCCCGGGCCTGACCCGTACGCACGAGTTCGTCGGCACCCCCGCGTATGTCGCGCCCGAGTCGGCCGAGGGCCGCCCGCAGACCTCCGCCGTCGATATCTACGGCGCGGGCATTCTGCTGTACGAGCTGGTCACCGGCCGTCCGCCGTTCGCCGGGGGCACCGCACTCGAAGTGCTCCACCGCCATCTGAGCGAGGAGCCCCGCCGCCCCACCACCGTCCCCGAGCCCCTGTGGACGGTCATAGAGCGCTGTCTGCGCAAGGAGCCGGGCGAGCGCCCCAGCGCGGTGAATCTCGCGCGGGCGCTGCGCACCGTCGCCGCCGGCATCGGGGTGCACTCGTCGTCCGCGCAGGTCGACGCGGCCCTCGGGGTCGCCGCCCTGCTCGCGCCCGACCCCGCGCCCGCCCAGGTCCCCGGCACCCCGGGCGCGGCCGACCCGACCCAGGTCCTGCCGAGCAACGCGGGCTCGTACGATCCGAACGCCGCGACCAGCGTGATGCAGCAGACGTCCGGCCCGGGAGGCCCGGGAGGTCCCGGGGGCCCGGGAGGCCCCGGCGCCGCCGACCCGACCGCGGTGATGGCGCCCGTACCGCCGCGCCCGGACGGCACCCCCGGGTCGCCCGATGACCCGCACCCCTGGCAGTCCCAGCTCCAGGCCGCCCGCGACCGCAACGACCAGACCCAGGTCCAGTACCTCGACCCGAGCCAGGACCCGCTGCGGCGCCGTCCGCAGCGCCAGCCGCAGCGCCCCCCGCAGCAGCCGCCGCACGGACAGCAGCAGTACGCCCCGCCGCCCCACCACCAGCAGCAGCGCCCCCAGCCCCCGCCGAGGCAGCAGCAGTACGCGCCCCAGCCGTACGCGCCACCGCAGCAGCCTCAGCCACCACAGCCCCAGCAGCCTCAGCCACCGGCCCCGAGCCAGCCACGGCAGCGCCGTCAGCGCAGCGCCAACCCGGTGCGCATCCCGGGCCTCGGCTGCCTCAAGGGCTGTCTGGTCTCGATCGCCCTGCTGGTCGTGGCCGGCTGGCTGATCTGGGAGCTGACCCCGCTCCAGGGCTGGATCGCCGAGGGCAAGAGCTACTGGGACGCGATCGGCGACGGCATCTCGAAGGCGTCGGACTGGATCTCGGACCTCGGCGGCTCGGACTCCGGGGGCCAGGGGGACACCCCGGCCGGCCAGTAGCCCACTAGCCACCGCGTCCGGCGAGCCGCGTCCGGCGAGCCGCGTCCGGCGACGCTCCACCAGCCGACTGAGTGGTTTTGTCGACTTCTGCGGCCGGATTCGGCCCGGAGAAGTGAAGGATGGTGCCATCCGGGGCCACAGATCCCGGACAGCCGCGTACTTTATGGGCAACGCCAGCCGCTGAGGGAGCAGTCTTGGCACGGAATATCGGCAGCCGGTACACGGCCCACCAGATCCTCGGGCGGGGCAGCGCCGGCACGGTGTGGGCAGGCGACGGACCCGAAGGGCCCGTCGCCATC
>NZ_JBSGUP010000086.1:0-18453 GCF_053607985.1 Streptomyces sp. NPDC055078 | reverse complement strand
GAGCCGCGGCTCCACCCCTGACCCGATTTCCGGCCGGCACCCCGCTCCGTAGCATCGATGAGAACGTACGAGCATCGAGGCGACGGACGGGGAGGTGGCGTGCCGAGCAGGAGAGGGACCGCATGGCCCGCGCGGGAGTCGTTGTCGCGCCTGGGCGTGCCACGCGTCCGTATCGTCATCGATGCCATCACCCTGTCCGCCCTGATGATCTGGGGGATCTACAGCACGTACGCACAGGGCGGCTTCCAGGGCTGGCGGGCCGTCCTGCCACCGCTCGGCCTGCTGATCTGCGTCGCCGCCTCTCTCTGCTTCCATGTGACCACCCTGGCCAACCGGCTGCTGCCGTCCCTGGGGCTGCTCGCCGTCCTCGGTGCGGTGGGCTGGGGGGCGTACGAGGCGGAGGCGACGGTTCCCGCCGCGGTGCTGTGGATCACCGTGGCCGTCGTGGCGTTGGCACGGCTGCCCCTGACCTTCGGCCTGGTCATCGGGGTGGTGATGGCCGCGTGTTTCGCACTGCTGCTCCAGGGCGAAGGCGCGTTCACGGCCTGTGCGACGATCCTCGCGGTACTGCTCGGCGGCTATTCGGTCCGCCTCGACGCCCAGGCCAGGGGCGCGGGGTTCCGGCTGCTCGCGCAGGAGCGGGCAGCCCGGGAGGCCGAGGCGGTCTCGGCGGCCCTCGGCGAACGGGCCCGTATCGCCCGGGAGATCCACGACGTCCTCGCCCACAGCCTCTCCGCGCAACTCGTCCATCTCGAAGCGGCCCGGCTCCAGATCGAGCGCGGTCCGGAGGGCCCCTTCCGCGAACAGATCCTGGAGCGGGTCGTCGCCGCCCGCTCGATGGCCCGTGAGGGTCTGGCGGAGACCCGGCAGGCGCTGTCCGCGCTGCGTGGCGAGATCGCCCCCGTCGAGGACTATCTGCGGGAACTCGCCGTCGCCGACGGAGCGGAGACCGAGGTCACCGGGGAGCGGCGGCAGCTCACCGCCGAGGCGTCGCAGGCCGTACGCCGGGTGGCGCAGGAGGCGCTGACGAATGCGCGCAAGCACGCACCGGGCGCCAGGGTGCTCATGCTGCTTGTGTACGAGGGGGACGGCGTGACCCTGGAAGTGCGTGATTCCGGCCCCGACGGACACACCGGGGAGCTGGGGGCCACCGGGGGCGGGTACGGTCTGCTGGGGATGCGCGAGCGGGCCGAACTGCTCGGCGGCACCCTGGAGGCGGGACCTGAGGGGGAGGGCTTCGTGGTGCGGCTGCGAGTTCCGGCATGACCGCGCGGAACACCGGAGAGGGCGGGGAACCCACGCCCGGTGCGAGCGCCAGAGTGATCGTCGCCGATGACCAGGCGGTGGTGCGCGAGGGCATTGTGATGCTCCTGGGGCTGCTGCCCGGCATTGAGGTCGTCGGCTCGGCCAAGGACGGCGAGGAGGCGGTCGCCCTGGTCGCCGAACTGGCCCCCGATGTGGTGCTGATGGACCTGCGGATGCCCCGCTGCGACGGGGTCGAGGCGACCCGCCGGATCCGTGGGGCGCACTCGGCCACCCAAGTCGTCGTCCTCACCACCTATGACGACGACGATTCGCTCTTCCCCGCCCTGAGGGCCGGCGCGCGAGGCTATCTCACCAAGGACGCCGACGCGGGCGAGATCGTCCGCGCCATCCGGGATGTCATGGCCGGGCGCGCCGGTCTCTCCCCTCACGTACAGCGACGGCTGCTCGAGCGGGTCACCGCCGAGCCCAAACCGTCGCAGCCGAAGCTGCCCGACGGACTCACGGGGCGCGAGGGCGAGGTGCTGGCGCTGATCGCGGACGGTCTCACCAACGCCGAGATCGCGTGCCGGCTGCATATCTCCACCGCCACCGTGAAGACCCATATCAACAATCTCTTCGCCAAGGCCGGAATCCATGACCGCGCGCAGGCGGTTCGATACGCCTACCGGGAGGGTCTCGCGCAGCCACCTGGGACAAGCATCACCTGAAGGGGTGAAGCCCCCCGGGAGAAGAGTCCGGGATCTTCCCGCTCTGTCCATCCTTGTGACGCGGCCGAAATGGATCGCGGAAGCGGCCGAAATGGTTCGCCGACAAGGAGAGTTGACCGGTGGAGATGCACGAGGGCCAGGATGCCGCGGCGCTGCGGTTCGACGACCCGTGGCACGACGCGCCCGGTTCCGGCTGGGATGCGCCCGGCGGCACGGGTGCTCCGGCCGCCGTGCCGGGCCCGCCCCCGGACCGGGGCGGTGAAGGTCCCTCCCGCGCGGACGTCTACCGGGAAGTGCAGAGCAGCGCCGCGTTCCAGGAGGTGCGCGACCGTTACCGGCGGTTTGTCGTCCCGGCCGGTGCCGCCTTTCTGCTCTGGTATCTGGCCTATGTCCTCGCGGCGACCCTCGCGCCCGGTCTGATGGCACGGCCGGTGGCCGGAGCGGTGAATGTGGCGATGCTCGCCGGGCTGGGGCAGTTCCTCACCACCTTCCTGCTGACCTGGGCGTACGCACGGCACGCCCGGCTGCGCCGGGACCGGGCGGCGCTGGAGCTGCGCTGGACGGTGTTCGACCGGGCGAGACCGCCGGAGACTCCGGCCGGCAGGCACCCGGGGACACCGCCGGGCACACCGCTGAACAAGTCACGGGGCAGTTCGCCGAGCAGTCCGCCGGGCAGCTCACCGGACGGGTCGCCGGGCACATCGCCGAGCGGTTCGCCGGGTTGGCCACCAGGCACATCGCCGAGCAGATCTCCGGACAGGTCACCAGGCACCTCACCGAGTAAGTCACCGGGCATCTCACCGAGTAGGTCACCGCGAAGGAGCGGATGTTGAGCGGCGACCACCAGACCCTCGCGCTGCTGCTGTTCAGCGCGTTCATCGCGGTCACCCTCGGGATCACCAGCTGGGTCAGCAGGGGCAGGCAGGGGTCCGCCGAGGAGTTCTACGCGGGCGGTCGGCTGTTCTCGCCCATGGAGAATGGTTTCGCCATCGCCGGTGACTATATGTCCGCCGCCTCCTTCCTCGGCATCTCCGGGCTGATCGCCCTCTTCGGCTACGACGGAATGCTCTACTCCGTCGGGTTTCTGGTCGCCTGGCTGGTGGTTCTGCTGTTCGTCGCCGAACTGGTGCGCAACTGCGGCCGGTTCACCCTCGCCGATGTCATCGCCTCCCGGATGAAAGAACGCCCGGTTCGTATCGCGGCGGGAACTTCCTCGGTCACTGTGTCCGTTCTCTATCTGGTAGCGCAGATGGTCGGGGCCGGCAGCCTGGTCGCGCTGCTCCTCGGGGGTACGAGCGAAGCCGCGCGCTCGTGGACCGTCGTGGGTGTGGGTGCACTGATGGTCGTCTATGTGTCGTTCGGAGGGATGCGAGCCACTACCTGGATCCAGATCGTGAAGGCCGTACTGCTGATGGCGGGCGCGATCACCCTGACCGTGCTGGTCCTCGTCAGATTCCACGGCGACGTCAATCAACTGCTCACCACGGCCGCCGACCGCAGCGGCCACGGCCGGGACTTCCTCGCCCCCGGTCTGAAGTACGGCGGGGACTGGATCGCGCGCCTCGACTTCATCAGCCTGGGAGTCGCCCTGGTGCTCGGCACGGCCGGTCTGCCGCACATTCTGTCCCGCTTCTACACCGTGCCGACCGCGCGGGCCGCCCGCCGCTCGGTCGTCTGGTCGATCGGTCTCATCGGGAGCTTCTATCTGATGACGATCGTGCTCGGCTTCGGTGCCGCCGCCGTGGTGGGCACCGAAGAGGTCCGCGCGTCCAATGCCGCGGGCAACACCGCCGTGCCGCTGCTCGCACTCGACCTGGGAGGTGGAGCGGGGTCCACGGGAGGCACAGTGCTGTTCGCGGTGGTGGCCGCGGTGGCGTTCGCGACGATCCTGGCCGTCGTCGCGGGGATCACCCTGGCCTCCTCGGCCTCGGTCGCCCACGATCTGTACGCCACGCTCCGACGGCCGCGTAACCCCGGAGTCCCGCCCGGGACCGGCGGCCCGTCGCAGCGCGGAGAGGTGGCGGTCGCCCGGGTCGCCGCGGTGGGGATCGGTGTGGTCGCGATCGCGCTCGGCCTGCTCGCCCGTGATCTGAATGTCGCCTTTCTGGTCGGGCTGGCGTTCGCGGTGGCCGCCTCAGCCAATCTGCCCGTTCTGCTCTACTCGTTGTTCTGGCGGCGGTTCACCACCCGGGGCGCGGTCTGGTCGGTGTACGGGGGACTGGTGCCGGCCGTACTGCTGGTGGTGTTCTCGCCGGTGGTCTCGGGCAGCCCGGAGTCGCTCATGCCCGGAGTGGACTTTCAGGTGTTCCCACTGCAGAACCCCGGAGTGGTGTCCATTCCGCTGGGGTTCCTGGCGGGATGGGTGGGGACGGTCGCGTGGGCCGAGCCGCCCGACGAGACCAAGTACGCGGAGACGGAGGTGCGGGGGCTGACGGGGGCAGGGGCGGTGTGATCGTCGGCGTTGCCCGGGACCCGGGCTGTGAGTCGCCGGTGTTGCCCCGCCCCGGGCGCCTCGGGTGCGGGCGGGGCGACCGGGGCGATTGCGGCTGGTTGGCGCCGCGGCGTCGCGCGCTCCGCCGTCGGCGCGGCCCGGCGCGGCGAGGGGGGCCCGGTTCGGCCCGGTTCGGGGTGTTCGCTGTCCGGGTGTTCGCTGTCCGTGGGGGCGGCTAGGCGCTGGCGGACCAGAGGTAGCGGTGTTCGGGGCGGCCGGTTTCGCCGTATTTGAGGCTGAGGCGGACACGGCTGGTGCGTTCGAGGAGTTTGAGATAGCGCTGGGCGGTCTGGCGGCTCACACCGGCGCGGTCGGCGATCTCCTGGGTGGAGAGGGGGCCTTCGGCGGCGAGGAGCACCTGGCGTACGACCTCGGCGGTGGTCGGGGAGTGCCCCTTGGGGAGGTCCGGGGCGATCGAGCCGGCGGAGAGGGCGCCGAAGATGCGGTCCACCTCGGCCTGTTCCGCCTCGCCGCCGCGGCCGAGGGTGTGGCGGAGCCCGGCGTACGCCTCCAGTTTTGAACGCAGGCCGGCGAAGCTGAACGGTTTCACCAGGTACTGGAGCGCGCCGTGGCGCATCGCGGCCTGGACGGTGGCGACATCACGTGCGGCGGTCACCATGATCACGTCGGTCTGGTGGCCGAGCAGCCGCAGTTCCCGTACGACGGCGAGGCCGTTGCCGTCGGGAAGGTAGTGGTCCATGAGAACCAGATCCACCGGGGTGTCGGCGATACGGGCGAGTGCGTCGGCAGCCGAGTGTGCCTCGGCCGAGACCCGGAAGGAGGGCACTTTGGTGACATAGGCGGCGTTGATCGCCGCGACCCGGACATCGTCGTCCACCACGAGCACATCGAAGACATCGTTGTGTGCGGGCCCGGCCGGGCCCGGTGGGCGCCGGTCGTTCATCGCGCCTCCCCGGCGGTGGCCGGTTCCTGCTCGGTCAGTTCGTTCAGCGCCTCGGGGAGTACGACGATGAACTCCGCGCCCCCGCCCGACGCGTCCCGCACCCGGGCGCTGCCGCCCTGCCGCTCCGCCAGTCTGCGCACCAGGGCCAGACCGAGGCCGCGCTTGCCATGGGCTGGGGGGTCCTTGGTGGTCCAGCCCTCGGTGAAGATCAGCTCGCGCTGTTCGGGAGCGACTCCGGGGCCGGTGTCGGAGACCCGGATCACCACCGTGTGGTCCTGGGTGTACAGCTCGACCTCGACCTTCGGGTCGGCGGACCAGCCGCCGGCCGCGTCCATCGCGTTGTCGACGAGGTTGCCGACGACGGTGACCAGACCACGGGGGTCCACCAGCCGGTCGGGCAGCAGGGTCCCGGCGGCTATGCACAGGGAGACGCCGCGTTCGGCAGCCACGGTCGCCTTGCCCACCAGCAGCGAGGCCAGCAGCGGATCATGAACCTTCTCGGTGACCTGCTCGGCGGTGGCCCGATGCACCCCGACGACCTCCGTCACGAACTCGACGGCCTCCTCGTGCATCTCCAGCTCCAGCAGACCGAGCAGGGTGTGCAGCCGGTTGGCGTGCTCATGGTCCTGGGCGCGGAGGGCGTCGATCAGACCACGGGTGGAATCCAGCTCCCGGCCGAGCCGCTCCAGCTCGGTGCGATCACGCAGGGTGGCGACGGCGCCACCGTCCTGGGTCGGCATCCGGTTGGCTATCAGCACCCGGTGCCCGCGCACGGTCACCAGGTCCTCGCCGGTGACCCGGCCCGCCAGTACATCGGTGGTGCGCCCCTCGCCCAGCACATGGTCGAGCGGCAGTCCCTTGCCGTCGGACTCCAGCCCGAGGAGCCGCTGTGCCTCGTCGTTCATCAGCCGTATTCTGCCCGCGGCGTCGAGGGCCACCACCGCCTCACGTATCCCGTGCAGCATGGCCTCGCGCTCAGCCAGCAGTGCGGAAATATCGGAGAATGCCAGGTCGTGGGTCTGGCGCTGGAGCCGGCGGGAGATCAGATAGGCGGCCAGCGCCCCGGCTGCCAGGGCCCCGCCCGCGTAGAGGAGCAGTCCGGGGATCGCGGAGAAGAGCCGGTCACGGACGCTGTCGTACTCGATACCGACCGAGACCGCGCCGACGATACTGCCGTCGTCGTCGCGCAGCGGAACCTTTCCCCGGGCCGAACGGCCGAGGGTGCCGCTGTCGATCTCCATCACCTCCTTGCCCGACAGAGCGTGGCTCGGATCGGTGGAGACGATCCGGCCGACCTCCTCCGGGGAGGTGTGGGACCAGCGCACCCCGTCCATGTTCATGATCACTATGTACTCGGCCCCGGTGGATCTGCGGATCCGCTCGGCCTCCGCCTGGACCGGCCCCTCGACGGTCGGCCGCGTACGGGTGAGCTTCTCGGCGACCTCCGCGGACGCGGTGGTCTGGGCGATGGCGAGAGCCCGGCGCATCGCCTGGTCGTCGAGCTGGGCGCTGAGCGGCGCGAGGAAGAAGCCGGTGGCCAGCACCGTGACTCCGGTGAGGATCGCGAGCTGCATCAGCAGGACCTGCGAGAAGACCCGCTGTGGCCAGCCGAAACGCCTGCGTCTGGCCGGGGCGGCCGGTTCGGGGCTCATGGTGAGACGGTAAACGGCGAGTGGGCCTTTCCGAAATCTCTGCTTCGGTCAAGGTTGGCGGCCCGACGGGCGCCCCGGCGGCCTGATGGCGACTCCTGGGGCGCTCCCGGGGGTGCTCACGGGGGTGCTCGCGGACTGGGCGGCGAAGTGCTGGCCGCCCCCACCGCCGGCGGACAGATCACGACCGGCGACCGCGATCCGGCTCTGTTCGATCCCTGGCCCGGGCTCGGGCTCGCCGTGATGGTGGGGTGCGTCTTCGTTCTGCTGACGGCCGCGTTCGTCACCTTCCGCAGGCGGGAGGCACAGGCCGCATAGGAGGATCGGGAGGTGACGACCATGGCGGGACGACAGGGGCGGGGGGCGCAGTGACGGGGGGGTCGCCGTGACGGTCAGGGCGGGGTCGGTCCGTACGGGCGGTCCGCCGTGACGGTCCGGGCGGGGCACGACGATCAGAGCGGGACGACGACCGGGACGGGACATATGGCGGAACTTCTCTTGGTGGTGGAGGACGACCCCACCCTGCGTGAACTCCTCTCCGCGAGCCTGCGGCTCGGCGGTTTCGCGGTCACGCCGGTCACCACCGGCGCCGAGGCACTGGCCGCGGTGCGGAACGAACGGCCCGATCTGATCGTGCTCGATGTCATGCTGCCGGACTTCGACGGATTCGAGGTCGTACGCCGGTTGCGCCGGGAGGATCCGCTCACGCCGGGCGGGCCGCCGCCGGTCCTGTTCCTCACCGCCCGGGACGCGGCCGAGGACCGGATCAGCGGGCTGACGGCGGGCGGCGACGACTATGTCACCAAACCGTTCGACCTGGAGGAACTCATCCTCCGTATCCGGGCCATCCTGCGCCGCACGAGCGGCCGGCAGCCGGACGGCCGGCTGGTCGTCGGCGACCTTCGGCTGGATCCCGACAGCCATCAGGTGACTCGCGGCGGCCGACCGGTCCCCCTCTCGCCGACCGAGTTCAACCTGCTGCGGGTGCTGATGGAGCAGGTGGGGCAGGTGCTGTCCAAAGCGCAGCTGCTGGAGTCGGTGTGGCACTACGACTTCGGGGGCGACGACAGCATCGTCGCCTCGTACGTCAGCTATCTGCGGCGCAAGGTGGACGCCGGTGAGCCGAAGCTGATCCACACGGTGCGCGGCATCGGCTACGTCCTGCGCAGGCCGCCGCGATGAACGGCGCGGACGTTCGCCGGAGCCCGGGTGGCGAGGACGCTCGCCGGAGCCCGGGTGGCGCGGAGGCGCACCGGAGCCCGGGTGGCGCGGCAACCAGCCCGAGCCGTGGGCTCTCGCTGCGCGGCCGGCTGCTGGCGATCACCGTGCTGATGCTGGTCGCCGCGCTGGTCGGCAGCAACGTTCTGGTGATCGGCCAGCTCCGGCGCGATCTCGTCGAGCAACTGGACGAGCGGGTCCGCG
The DNA here is from genome assembly GCF_053607985.1 of Streptomyces sp. NPDC055078. Taxonomy (NCBI): domain Bacteria; kingdom Bacillati; phylum Actinomycetota; class Actinomycetes; order Kitasatosporales; family Streptomycetaceae; genus Streptomyces; species Streptomyces sp. NPDC055078. The sequence continues at coordinate 10,014 of NZ_JBSGUP010000086.1, read as the reverse complement.
GCACCGCCGCCGTGGCCGCGCGCCTCCCGTCCCTGCCGGAGGTGGCCGGTGAGGACGCCTCCGAGGTGCGCGACACCGTGGAACAGCGGCTGATCAGGGACGTTCACATCGCCTACCTCGGCCCCGACGGCCGCGTCGACCGTGTCATCCGGCCCGCCTCGGGCCACCCGCCCGAACTGCCCAGGCTGGACACCGCGGCGGTGGCCGAGCGCGACGGCGATCCCTTCGGGGCGGCGGCATCGGGCGGCGGCGACGGCTGGCGGGTGATCGCCGTGCCGCGCGTGGCCGGGACGGCGGATGACCAGGGCGGCAGCGTGGTGGTGGCCGGCTCGCTCGGCGTGGTGAATGACACGATCGAGCAGCTCACCGGCCGGGTGCTGCTGATCGACTCCGTGGTTCTGGCGCTCCTCGGCCTCGCCGGATGGTTCGCGGTACGGGGCGGGCTCCGGCCGCTGCGCAGGATCGAGACCACCGCCGCCGCCATCGCGGCCGGGGACCTCTCCAGCCGGGTCCCGCAACTGTCCGCCCCCCGCACCGAACTCGGTCGGCTGTCCACGGCACTCAACGGCATGCTCGACCGGATCGAAGCGGGCGACGCCGCCCGCGCCGACTCCGAGCGGCGCATGCGCCGCTTCATCGCCGACGCCAGCCACGAACTGCGCACGCCACTCTTCGGCATCAAGGGCTTCACCGAGCTGTACCGGATGGGCGGTATGCCGGAGCGGGCCGACGTCGATGCCTCGATGGGCCGGATCGAGCGCGAGGCCGCCCGGCTGGTCGAGCTGGTGGAGGAGCTGCTGCTCCTCGCCCGCCTCGACGAGACCGGTGCCGCCACGGCGCTGCCCCTGCACCTCACCCCGATGGATCTGCGCACCCTGGCCGCCGACGCGCTGCACGACCTGCGCGCCCTCGACCCGCGCCGCCGCGTCACTCTCACCGGCCCCGGTGGCGGGCCACCCGCCGGGGCCCCTGTCCTCGGCGACGAGGCCAGGCTCCGCCAGGTCACCTCCAACCTCGTCGGGAACGCCGTCGCCCACACCCCGCCCGGCACCCCTGTCCGTATCGGCGTCGGCACCCAGGACGGCTTCGCCGTCCTGGAGTTCCACGACGAGGGCCCCGGCATGACCCGGGACCAGGCCGAGCGGGCGTTCGACCGCTTCTACCGCACCGACGAGGCCCGCGGCCGGGCCGGGGGCGGTGGCGCGGGCCTGGGCCTGGCCATTGTCGAATCGCTGGTACGCGCACACGCAGGCCGCGTCGAGGTCCGTACGGCCCCGGGCGCCGGAGCGACCTTCCGTGTCCTGCTGCCACCGCATCCGCTGGGCTGAACGACGCCGGGTCCTCTCCACCGACGGTGGATTGTCCCCCACCGCCGGGGACCCGGGCTCCGGTGTTCGCCGGCACCTGCCGGGTGGCCCGGGCGATCGACCGGAGCACCAATATCCTGGAGCGGTCGGCGGATCCGTAGATCATCCGCCTTGCACTTCGCCGGGGCAGGGCCGTGGCCGCCGCCTCCGCCGGGGGCCGTGCCCGTGCCCGTGCCCTTGCCCGCGGCAGTGCCCGCCGCAGTACCCGCCGTCCGAGAAAGGCCCCAGGTGAGTCCCAGCACCCCGCCGAGCAGGCAGATCCCCGTCATCGTCCTCGCGGGCTTCCTCGGGTCGGGCAAGACCACGCTGCTCAACCATCTGCTCCGGGCCGGCCGGGGCACCCGGATCGGTGCGATCGTCAATGATTTCGGCTCGATCGAGATCGATGCGATGACCGTGGCCGGTCAACTCGGCGATTCCACGGTCTCCCTCGGCAACGGCTGTCTGTGCTGCGCCGTCGACGCCAGTGAGCTGGATGTCTTCCTGGACAAGCTCACCCGGCCCGCCGCCCGCCTCGATGTCATCGTCATCGAGGCCAGCGGGCTCGCCGAACCGCGGGAACTCGTCCGGATGCTGCTCGCCAGCGAGAACGAACGGATGGTGTACGGGGGACTCATCGAGGTCGTCGACGCGGCCGAGTTCGACGCGACCCGGGAGCGGCACCCCGAGATCGACCGGCATCTGGCGGTCGCGGACCTGGTGGTGCTCAACAAGACCGACCGGGTGGACGAGTCCGGTCTGGCCCGGCTGCGCGAAACCCTTAAGGGGGCGGCGGCGGTTGTCGAGTCCGTGTACGGGCGGGTCGACCCGGAGCTGTTCTTCGAGCGGCGGCCCAGTGTGGAGCGGGTGGGGCAGCTCGCCTTCGAGGACCTTCTCGAAGACGATCACGAGGGGGACCACAGCGGGCATCCGCACGCGGCGTACGAGAGCGTCGGCTTCACCGCGCGTGAGCCGATGGATCCGCGACGGCTGCTCGACTTCCTCGACTCCCGGCCCGAAGGGCTCTACCGGATCAAGGGGTTTGTCGACTTCGGGGCGGCCGATCCGCTGAACAGGTACGCCGTGCACGCGGTCGGGCGGTTTCTGCGCTTCTATCCCGAGCCGTGGGCGCGGGGCGAGGAGCGGATGACGCAACTGGTGCTCATCGGGGCGGGGATCGATGCTCCCGCGCTGTATGAGGTGCTCGACGGGGCACGGGGGGTGCGGGGGAGCGCGGCGCCCGACGAGCGGAGCATGTGGGGGGTGCTGAGGTATGTGCGGGAGCCGGGGGAGCCCGGCCCGGGGGAGCCCGGGCCCCTTGAGCCGTACGAGCCCGTGCCGCCGGGGTCCGATGCGCCGGACCTCTCCGCGCCGGACCTCTCCGCGCCGGACCTCTCCGTGCCGTACCGCTACGGGTAGCCGCCCGGCCATGGGGCCGCGGCCCGCCGCTGCCGCGGTTGTCGTCGGCGGGCACGCTTCGTCCGGGGACCCCCAAGGGCCTGGATTCACCGGCCTGAGCCGGACGCCGGGCCGGGCTGTCCCCCCCCCGGGGGGGCCTGGTACGGGCCGGGTACGGGCCTGGTCCCGTCAGGGGGTGCTCCGGTCCGGGTCCGCGCCGTGCCCGGCTCGGTCCGTACCGGGTATGGCACGAGGGCACGGACCGCAGGGCCCGGAGCTGGGTCTCTCCGCCGGGCCGTGACGGTTCGCGACGGTGCGCGACGGATCCGGCAGACCGCGACGGCCTGGCCGAATCAGGGCGTGGCACCAGGCCCCGGCATCAGGGCGTGGCACCAAGGCGCCCAAGCCCGGATCCGTCGGGCACGGCCTACCCGGGTGGCCCCGCGAGGATGGCGATCGGGGCGGTCAGGGGCATGCCGGAGCCGTCGCGGCGCGGGTCCGGGTCGGGGAGAGGTGCCGGGGTGCCGTTCTGCTGGGAGGCGTGGGCCGGGGTCGGACCCGCCCAGCCGAGCAGCAGAATGTCCTCGCCCTTCAGGAAGCGCTGGCAGCGCACCCCGCCCGTGGCCCGGCCCTTGCGCGGATACTGGTCGAAGGGGGTGAGCTTCGCCGTGGTGACCGAGTCGTCCAGCGCGCCCGTCGACCCCGCCGCCGTGAACACCACCGCGTCGACGGCCGGATCCACCGCCGTGAAGGAGATCACCCGCGCGCCCTCCGAGAGTTTGATCCCGGCCATACCGCCCGCCGCCCGGCCCTGCGGACGGACCTGTGCGGCGGGGAAGCGCAGCAACTGCGCGTCGGAGCTGATGAAGACCAGATCCTCGTCGCCCGTCCGCAGTTCCGACCCGCCGATGACCCGGTCGCCGTCCCTGAGGGCGATGACTTCCAGCTCGTCCTTGTTTGCCGGGTAGTCGGGGACCACCCGCTTCACGACGCCCTGGAGGGTGCCGAGCGCGAGTCCCGGCGAGGACTCCTCCAGCGTGGTGAGACAGACGACCGTCTCGTCCGGCTCCAGCGACAGGAACTCCGCGAGCGGCGCACCGCCCGAGACATTCGGCGTGGTGGCGGTCTGCGGCAGCTGAGGGAGGTCGATCACCGCCAGCCGCAGCAGCCGTCCGGACGAGGTGACCGCGCCCACGTCGCCACGGGCGGTCGTCAGGACCGAGGACACGATCAGATCGTGCTTGGTGCGCTTGCCGCTCGTCTCCGGCAGGGGCTCACCGGTCGCCGTACGCGCCAGCAGGCCCGTCGAGGACATCAGCACCCGGCACGGGTCGTCCGCGACCTCCAGCGCCACCGCCGCGACCGGCGCCGCCCCGGACTCCAGCAGCACGGTGCGCCGGTCGGTGCCGAACTTCTTCGCCACCGCGGCCAGTTCCCCCGAGACCAGCTTGCGCAGCTCGGCGTCCGACTCCAGGATCCCGGTCAGCTCGTCGATCTCCCCGTTCAGCCGGTCGCGCTCGCTCTCCAGCTCGATCCGGTCGAACTTGGTCAGCCGGCGCAGCGGGGTGTCCAGGATGTACTGGGTCTGGACGTCACTGAGGCCGAAGCGCTCGATCAGCCGCTCCTTCGCCTGCGCGGAGTTCTCGCTGGACCGGATGAGGCGGATGACCTTGTCGATGTCGATCAGCGCGACGAGCAGCCCCTCGACCAGATGCAGCCGGTCCCGCCGCTTGCCGCGCCGGAACTCGCTGCGCCTGCGCACCACCGTGAAGCGGTGGTCGAGATAGACCTCCAGCAGCTCCTTGAGACCCAGGGTGAGCGGCTGGCCGTCGACCAGCGCCACATTGTTGATCCCGAAGGACTCCTCCATCGGCGTCAGTTTGTAGAGCTGCTCCAGCACCGCTTCCGGTACGAAGCCGTTCTTCACCTCGATGACCAGGCGCAGACCGTGCGCGCGGTCGGTGAGGTCCTTCACATCCGCGATGCCCTGGAGCTTCTTCGCCGAGACCAGGTCCTTGATCTTGGCGATCACCTTCTCCGGCCCCACGGTGAAGGGCAGTTCGGTGACGACCAGGCCCTTGCGGCGGGCCGTGACGTCCTGCACGGAGACCGTGGCACGGATCTTGAAGGTGCCGCGCCCCTTCTCGTAGGCGTCCTTGATGCCCGCCAGGCCCACGATCCGGCCGCCGGTCGGCAGATCCGGCCCCGGGACATGGCGCATCAGGGTCTCCAGGTCGGCGCCCGGATGTCTGATCAGATGGCGGGCGGCGGCGATGACCTCGCCCAGATTGTGCGGCGGCATATTGGTCGCCATCCCGACCGCGATCCCGGAAGCGCCGTTGACCAGCAGATTCGGATACGCGGCGGGGAGCGCCGCGGGCTCCTGCTCCTGCCCGTCGTAGTTCGGGGCGAAATCGACGGTGTCCTCGTCGATCGACTCGGTCATCAGCGAGGCCGCGTCCGCCATCCGGCACTCGGTGTACCGCATGGCGGCGGGCGGGTCGTCGTTGCCGAGCGAGCCGAAGTTCCCATGGCCGTCGACGAGGGGGACGCGCATCGAAAACGGCTGGGCCATCCGCACCAGCGCGTCGTAAATCGACGCGTCACCGTGCGGATGGAGCTTGCCCATCACCTCGCCGACGACCCGGGCGCACTTCACATAACCCCGGTCGGGGCGCACTCCCATCTCGTTCATCTGGTAGACAATCCGGCGCTGCACCGGCTTCATGCCGTCGCGGGCGTCCGGCAGGGCCCGGGAGTAGATCACCGAATAGGCGTACTCAAGGAAGGAGCCCTGCATTTCGTCGACGACGTCGATATCGAGGATCCGCTCCTCAAAATCGTCGGGCGGCGGCGGGGTTTTCGTGCTGCGGCGGGCCATCGCGGCTGCTGCTCCTTCACGTACCGGATCGGGAACTGACGCGGACCATTGTGGCCCGTCCCACTGACAACACGGACCGCGACCCGGCAACTGCGGCGATCGCGCCCCCTGAACCACGGCCGCCGAGCCCTCCTCCGTACGCGCGGAACCCGGTGGAACCGCGCCCATCGCGAACCCGGAACTTCGCCAGGTGTCAGCGCGCTTGCATACAGTGGCAGTGCTGGAAAAACAACCAACAGCATCGCGATCGAAGGGACGTACATGCCCATGGGTCACACGGCCACCGCGCAGGCCGGCTCAGGCGGCCTGACAGCGACGGAGCACCGGCTGGCCAATGGCCTGCGCGTGGTGCTCTCCGAGGACCATCTGACGCCGGTCGCCGCCGTCTGCCTCTGGTACGACGTGGGCTCGCGCCATGAGGTCAAGGGCCGTACAGGACTCGCCCACCTCTTTGAGCACCTGATGTTCCAGGGTTCCGAGCAGGTCAAGGGCAACGGCCACTTCGAGCTGGTGCAGGGCGCCGGCGGTTCGCTCAACGGCACCACCAGTTTCGAGCGCACCAACTACTTCGAGACGATGCCCACCCACCAGCTTGAGCTGGCGCTCTGGCTGGAGGCCGACCGGATGGGCTCCCTCCTCGCCGCCCTCGACGACGAGTCGATGGAAAACCAGCGGGACGTCGTCAAGAACGAGCGCCGCCAGCGCTACGACAACGTCCCGTACGGGACGGCGTTCGAGCGGCTGACCGCCCTCGCCTATCCCGAGGGCCACCCGTACCACCACACCCCCATCGGCTCGATGGCCGACCTGGACGCGGCGACCCTGGAGGACGCCCGCGCCTTCTTCCGTACGTACTACGCACCGAACAACGCGGTGCTGTCGGTCGTCGGTGACATCGACCCCCAGGAGACGCTCGCCTGGATCGAGAAGTACTTCGGCTCCATCCCGTCCCACGACGGCAAGCAGCCCCCGCGCGACGGCTCCCTCCCGGAGAACATCGGCCGGGAGCTGCGCGAGGTCATCGAGGAGGACGTCCCGGCCCGCGCGCTGATGGCCGCCTACCGGCTGCCGCACGACGGCACCCGCGAGTGCGACGCCGTCGACCTGGCGCTCACCGTGCTCGGCGGCGGCGAGTCCTCCCGGCTGCACAACCGTCTGGTGCGCCGTGACCAGACGGCGGTCGCCGCCGGATTCGGGCTGCTGCGGCTGGCCGGAGCCCCGTCGCTGGGGTGGCTGGACGTCAAGACGTCCGGCGGGGTCGAGGTGCCCAGCATCGAGGCCGCCGTGGACGAGGAGCTGGCCCGGTTCGCCGAGGAGGGGCCGACCCCCGAGGAGATGGAGCGCGCCCAGGCCCAGCTGGAGCGCGAATGGCTGGACCGGCTGTCCACGGTCGCGGGCCGCGCGGACGAGCTGTGCCGGTACGCGGTGCTGTTCGGCGACCCCCAGCTCGCGCTGACCGCCGTGGAGCGGGTCCTCGCGGTCACCGCCGACGAGGTACGGGCGGTCGCCCGCGCCAGACTGCGCCCCGACAACCGGGCGGTGCTGGTGTACGAACCGGTGCCCGCCGAAGAGGCGGCCGAGACGGAAGAGACGGCCGAGACCGACAAGGCGGCTGAGATCGACAAGGCGGCCGAGACGGCTTCGTCCCAGCAGACCGACCAGGAAGAAGGGGCGGGCAAGTGACCGACGCCGCCGAACCGCTGACCACGATGGACTTCCACCCGCAGCCACCGGCCGGCCAGGCCAGGCCCTGGGCGTTCCCCGCCCCCGACCGCGGCACCCTGGACAACGGCCTGACCGTGCTGCGCTGCCACCGCCCCGGCCAGCAGGTGGTGGCGGTCGAGATCTCCCTCGCCGCGCCCCTCGACGCCGAGCCGGACGGCCTCGACGGCATCGCCACCATCATGGCGCGCGCCCTGTCCGAGGGCACCGACAAGCGCTCCGCCGAGGAGTTCGCGGCCGAGCTGGAGCGCTGCGGCGCCACCCTCGACGCACACGCCGACCACCCCGGCGTCCGCGTCTCGCTTGAGGTCCCCGTATCCCGGCTGCCCAGGGCGCTCGGGCTGCTCTCCGAGGCCCTGCGCGCCCCCGCGTTCCTGGACGCCGAGATCGAGCGGCTGGTGCGCAACCGCCTGGACGAGATCCCGCACGAGTCGGCCAACCCCGGCCGCCGCGCCGCCAAGGAGCTGTACAAGCAGCTCTTCCCGGCCTCGCTGCGGATGTCCCGCCCCCGCCAGGGCACCGAGGAGACCGTCGCCCGGATCGACTCCGCCGCCGTCCGGGCCTTCTTCGAGGCCCATGTCCGGCCCGCCACCGCGACCGCCGTGATCGTCGGCGACCTCACCGGGGTGGACCTCGACGCCGTGCTCGCCGAGACCCTCGGCGACTGGAAGGGCAACACCGCCGCGCCCCGCCCCGTCCCTGCCGTCAGCGGGGACGACACCGGCCGCGTGGTCATCGTGGACCGGCCCGGCGCGGTCCAGACCCAGCTGCTGATCGGCCGTATCGGTGCCGACCGCCATGACCGGGTCTGGCCGGCCCAGGTGCTCGGGACGTACTGCCTCGGCGGCACCCTGACCTCCCGGCTCGACCGGGTGCTGCGCGAGGAGAAGGGCTACACCTACGGCGTACGGGCGTTCGGGCAGGTCCTGCGCTCCGCCCCCGACGGGTCGGGAGCGTCGCTGCTCGGCATCAGCGGCTCGGTGGACACCCCCAACACGGGACCGGCGCTGGAGGACCTCTGGAAGGTCCTGCGGACGCTGGCGGCCGGTGGACTGACCGACGCCGAGCGCGATGTCGCCGTACAGAATCTGGTGGGTGTCGCCCCGCTGAAGTACGAGATGGCGGCGTCCGTCGCGGGCACCCTGGCCGACCAGGTGGAGCAGTATCTCCCCGACGACTACCAGGCGCAGTTGTACGTACGCCTGGCCGAGACCGGCACCGTGGAGGCGACGGCCGCCGTCGTCAGCGCCTTCCCGGAGGACCGGCTCGTCACCGTGCTCGTCGGTGACGCCGCCCGGATCGAGGAGCCGGTCAGGGCACTCGGCATCGGTGAAGTGACCGTTGTCACAGGCTGATTGACGCGGCGAGGGGAACCCCGGCATCGGGCGATGCCGGGGTTCTGTCATATGTACCTTTTGCAGGTGAAATGCAGCTAAACAAAGGGAAGGTGACTGTCTGTCCTGTGGCATGTGCAACAAAATCGGCTGTCTGTTTGGTGATCCAAAGTGGTGCGGCTTAGCGTCGGTCCGGCTGTTCGCCAGTGGTACGCCGCATCCGTGGCACCGGACAGTCATCGCCGAGTCCCCGCCGGGTGCGAGCCCTGGGGAGCCGGGGACCCAGTCCCCTGGGGTGAATCGGACACCTTCGCATCCGCGGAGGGGCCCGTAGGAGACCTTCCTGCTCCGAACCCGTCAGCTAACCCGGTAGGCGAGAAGGAAGGAAAGGATCAGCCTCTCCATGGCGTTCACCCGACCTGCCGGGAAACACCGTGCCCCGAGCCGTATGACGCGCCGCGGCGCGGGCATAGCCGGAGCCGCGACACTCGCCACCACCGGTGTGATCGGCACCCTCGCCGCCCCGGCACTCGCCACCGAGAGGGGCACGGTCGGCGCCGAGGACACCGGTATGACGGCGATCCTGACGCCCGACACCCTCTCCGACGAGGTCGCAGACCAGGCCGCCGCCCAGAAGCGGGAGGTCGCCGAGGCCGCCGCGCGGGCGAAGGCCGCGGAGGACGCCCGGCGCAAGGCCGAGGCCCGCGCCCTGGAGATCCGCGAGGCCAGGGAGCGCGCCGCCCGGGAGGCCGAGCGACAGCGCCTGGACGCCTACCGGCTCCCCGTCGCCGGATCGTTCGTCTCCACCGCGTACCAGACCGGTGGCGGCCAGTGGTCATCCGGCAGCCACACCGGCATCGACTTCCGCGCCCCCTCCGGCACCTCCGTGGTCGCCGTCGGCGCCGGTACCGTCGTGGAGGCCGGCTGGGCAGGCGCGTACGGCAACAATGTCGTGCTCCGGATGAACGACGGCTCCTACACCCAGTACGGCCATCTGTCGGCCGTCACCGTCTCCGCCGGCCAGCGGGTCATGGCCGGGCAGCAGATCGGCCTCGCGGGCTCCACCGGCAACTCCAGTGGGCCGCATCTGCACTTCGAGGCCCGCACCAGTGCGGAGTACGGCTCGGACGTCAATCCGGTCGCCTATCTCCGCGCGCACGGTGTGAACGTCTGACCCCCGGCGCCTGACTTCCGGCGCCTGGCTCCTGACCCCCGGACTCCCCGGTTCCTGACCCCCGGTCCACGGCCGCCGCCCCCGGTTGGCCGCCGCCCCGGGTCGGCCGGCGCCGCCGAAGCCGCAGGCGGGACATGGCAGGGAGCCGCGGCCCTGGAC
>NZ_JBSGUP010000085.1:0-18772 GCF_053607985.1 Streptomyces sp. NPDC055078 | reverse complement strand
ATCGACTCCAGCGGGCGGCGCGGGACGACGGTACCGTCCACGACCGGCCCGAACACCAGCAGGTTCCGCGCGAGCGGGCCCCATCGCCGGGGCGCGGCACCGGTCTGGACCTCGGCGATCAGATCGGAGGCCGCCCGCACCAGAGCGTCGAGCGGGACCTGTGCGATCGCCTCCCGTGAGGGTGCCACGCCGAGGGCGTCCGCGAGATAGCGGCCCGCCATCCGCGCCTGCTCCGGCGTCAGCAGACGGGACACGCCGCCGCTCTGGGCGATCGCCCGCGCGAACAGGCCCCGGGACGACGGCATGGTCAGCAGGGTGCACACACTGATAGCACCAGCGGATTCGCCCGCGACCGTGACCCGCGACGGGTCACCGCCGAACGCCGCGATGTTCTCCCGCACCCAGCGCAGCGCGGCCACCTGGTCCAGCAGTCCGAGGTTGGCGGTGCCGTCCCCGAACCAGAGGAACCCGTCGGCGGCCAGCCGGTAGTTCACGGTCACACACACGACACCGTCACGGGCGAACGCGGTGCCGTCGTACTCGCGGACCGATCCGGACCCGTTCATAAATGCCCCGCCGTGAATCCACACCAGGACCGGAAGTCCGCTCGCCGCCGGGTCCGGTGTCCATACATTGAGGTTCAGGCACTCGTCGCCTTCGATGGTGACTTCCGGGAAAAGCGGCTGGTACTGCGGTGCGTATTCCCCCTTGGGGACGGTCGCACCGTATTGAGTGGCGGGCCGGACACCGGACCATGGCCGCACCGGCTGCGGGGGGCGCATACGATGATCCCCGAACGGCGGTGCCGCATACGGGATTCCCAGGAATGCGGAGATACCGCCGGAGGTGATCCCCTGGACCGAACCGCCTTCGACCGCGACGTGCGGACCCTGCGAAAAATCGCTCACGCCGACGATTGCGCCACAGTGCTCCGGTGATGTCAATGACCGGAACAATATCGGGATTCGGGCAGTCATAAGGAATGGCTATGACGTTGTGCCGCTTCAGGAATGAACCCGCATTATTCGGTGTGCCCGCCGGAACCGGTATGCCGAGAGCCCGGACGCCTCCTCATCCGGAATTCGCGCCGTAAAGCTGGTGCCGTGGATTCCGGTGGCATTCCTGGCGGCGGACGCCGCTCTTGGCGCCGGGTTCCGTACGCCACCGGGTTCTCACGCGACCGGCTCTCTCCGGCCACCGGGTCCACCGGCCGGTGGACCCGCCGCCGGGCCGCGGAGGGCTCGCTCCCGGCCGGTCGGGGACACACCCGGGGACCGTGCCGTCCGGCCCGCCGGCCCCGGTGTCGCGGCGAGCAGGTCTGCGGCGGGGCCGGTGGGGGAGCGCCCGGAGGGCCAGATCGCGCGCAGGGCACGGCGCAGTTCGACGCCTTCGACCTCCACCGCGACCAGGCGCCGGTCCGCGAGATCGGTCCGCACGGCGAGCTCGCTGATCACCGCGGGTCCGCTTCCGGCGATGACCGCGTTCCGCACGGCCGTCGCGGAACCGAGTTCCAGCAGCGGCCGGGGCACGCCCGCGCCGGTCCCGCGCAGCGCGAGGTCCAGGGTCTCCCGGGTACCCGAACCGCGTTCGCGCAACACCAGCGGGGCGGCGGCGAGTTCCGCCGCGCTGAGCGGCCGGCGGCGGCGCGTCCAGGGGTGGGCCGGGGCCACCACCACAAGCAGCCGATCCGATGCGACCTCCCGTGCCGACAGCCCCTCCGGGGCCCGTGGTGACTCGATGAACCCCAGGTCCACGGCTCCCGTACGGACCAGCTCCGGGACGTGTTCGCTGTTGGTCACCCGGAGTCCGACGTACAGCGCGGGCCGCACGCGGCGCAGCGCGCGGATCCAGCCCGGTACCAGACACTCGGCGATCGTCATGCTAGCCGCGATCCTCAGCTCCGCGTCGCGTCCGGCCCGCAGCGACTCGACGCCGGTCAGCAGCCGCTCCTGTTCCCGGAGGATGCGCTGGGCCCAGCCGGCCACGGCCCTGCCCGCGTCGGTGAGCCGCGAACCGCGCCGCGTACGCTCCACCAGCACCAGGCCCAGCCGCCGTTCCAGCGTGGCGAGCCGCTGGCTCACCGACGGCTGAGCGACACCGAGCCGCGCCGCCGCCCGGCTCAGGCTGCCCAGGTCGCCGATCAGGACGAGCATGTGCAGCGACTCCGGATCCGGCGGCGGAGTTCTGGCCGGCCCCGTCCGGTCGGGAGCGTCGTGGTCATTCCAGGTCAGCGCGGTGTGTACCGGCATCGGCCGGCTCCTTTCGCTTCCTGCGGGGGCTGGGGGCGCTGTGGAGGCCGAGAGGGAGAACGGTGTGGACATCGTCGCGAGCGGGATGCCCGGTGGCGCGCACCGCCCCGGCCCGCGATGTCACAGCACGGCCGGGTCGAGATCGAGTGTGGTGCGGTCCAGCGATCGCAGCAGCGCCCACCGGGGCACCGCCATGGGCAGTTCGTACCGGTAGAAGTAGCGTGCGGCGAGGCGCTTCCCCTCGTAGAAGGACCCCTCCCTGCCGCCGGCCGCGAGCAGTTGTTCCAGCCAGATCCAGGCGACGACGAGATGGCCCATGGCCTCCAGATACGGTGTCGCGTTGGCCAGCGCGGTCCGCGGGTCCCGGTCGCGCCACAGCACGGCGGTGACCTCTGTCGCCTGGGTGAGGTGCCGGTCGAGTTCGTCGGCGTGGCGGGCGGCTTCGCCGCCGGCGGCACGGGCGCCGGCGATGGTGCCCCGGATGGTGCCGGCCAGCAGATCGAGGGCGCGGCCGTTGTCACGGATGACCTTGCGGCCGAGCAGGTCGAGAGCCTGGATGCCGTGCGTGCCCTCGTGGATGGGGTTGAGCCTGTTGTCCCGGTAGAACTGCTCGACGGGGTGGTCGCGGGTGTATCCGGCCCCTCCGAGCACCTGGATGGCGAGGTCATTGGCCGCCAGGCACCACTGGGAGGGCCATGACTTGACGATCGGGGTGAGGATCTCCAGGAGGTCGTGCGCGTCCGTCCGCAGCTGTTCCGTCTCTGCGGTGCGCACCTCGTCCACCAGCCGCGCGGTGTACAGGACGAGGCCGAGGGCACCCTCGGCGTACGCCTTCTGCGCGAGGAGCATCCGGCGGACGTCCGGATGGTCGACGAGCGGCACGGGCGCACCGCCCGGCTCCTTGTCGCCCAGCCTTCTGCCCTGGGTGCGGTTCGCCGCGTAGTCGAGGGAGTGCAGATAGCCGGTGTACCCCAGGGCCATCGCCCCCGATCCGACACTGATCCGCGCCTCGTTCATCATATGGAACATCCGGGCGAGCCCCTCGCCCTCCGCGCCGACGAGGAAGCCGACGGCTCCGGCGGCGCCCCCGGGCAGCCAGGCGCCCTCACCGAAGTTCAGCACTGTGTTGACCGTTCCCCGGTACCCCATCTTGTGGTTGAGACCGGCCGGCGCCACATCGTTGCGCTCGCCCGGCCCGCCGGCCTCGTCGGCCAGGAAGCGGGGGACGATGAACAGGGAGATGCCCTTGGCCCCGGGTGCGCCGTCGGGGGTCCGGGCGAGCACGAGGTGCACGATGTTCTCGCCGAGTTCGTGATCGCCGGCGGAGATCCACATCTTGGTGCCGGTGAGCCGGTACGTACCGTCCGGCTGCCGGGCCGCGCGGGTGGTGATGTCCGCGAGCGACGAGCCGGCCTCGGGCTCGGACAGGCACATGGTCCCGAACCAGCGGCCTTCGATCACCGGCCGCGCATAGGTGTCCACCTGTTCCCGGGAGCCGTGTGCGACCACCAGACCGGCGTTCCCCTCCGCCAGGAACGGATAGGCGTAGGCGCTCTGGCACGCCGCCTGGAACCAGGTGGAACACGCGGTGCGCACGACGAAGGGAAGCTGCACACCGCCGAGCGCATGGTCGAACACCGCGGCGGGCAGCCCGGTCTCCTGGTATGCCCGTACGGCGTCCGCCACCCCGTCGGGCAGGACGACCTTGCCGTCGGCGCCCAGGAACGGCTCGTTCAGATCCGTGATCCGGTTGACCGGAGCGAACTTCTCCGCTGCCACCCGCTCGCTCAGCAGCAGTACGGCGTCGAAAGTGCTCCGGTCGTGATCCCGGAAGCGATCGCGCTCGACGAGCGTCTCGACGTTCAGCCACTCGAACAGACAGAAGTCGATGTCCCGCCGAGACATGATCTTTGACCGTGCCATGGCCGTGTGTCCTCCCTTTGCTGGACTGGGTGCGGGTGCCTGGGACGGTGCCCGGTGGCTCCGGAAGAGATGGGCCGCGTTTCTCATGGTGCCCTGATGGGGACGCCGTTCACCGGCTGATCGTCCGGTGGGCAGTGGGCAGTGGGCAGTGGGAAGCGGGCGGCGGGCGGGGGCAGCGGGAATCGGCTGTCCCGGTGCCGGTGCTCAGGGCACGAGACGCACCCGCCGTGCCCGCAGGCGCAGTTCCGCGCGGTCGATGCCCTGCTTGAGCAGCTTGCCCGTCGACCCGCGCGGCAGCGACGGCACCGTGTGGTAGAGCCGCGGCAGTTTGTACGACGCCAGGCGCCGGGCGAGCCACGCGCGCAGTTCCTCGAACTCGACCGCCTGGAGCGGGTCCAGGACGACGACGGCCGCGACCTCCTCCCCGAGCCGGTCGTCCGGGACGCCGACGACGGCGGCTTCCCGGACCGCCGGGTGTTCGTAGAGCACTTCCTCGATCTCGCGGGGGTAGACGTTGTAGCCGCCTCGGATGATCATGTCCTTCTTCCGGTCGACCACCCAGAGATAGCCCTCCTCGTCCATCCGGCCCATGTCGCCGGTGCGGAACCAGCCGTTCCGGGTGGCCTGCGCGGTCGCCTCGGGGCGGCGCCAGTATCCGCTGGTGACCACCGGCCCGCGGACGGCGATCTCGCCCACCTGGCCGGCGGGGAGCGGCTGCCCCTCGTCATCGAGGACCGTGACCCGCAGTCCGGGCAGTGCCTGGCCGACGCTGCCCTCCCGCACCCGCCGGCCGGGACGGTTGAAGGCGGCGGCGGCCGAGGTCTCGCTGAGCGCGTAGCCCTCCAGGATGGCCGTGCCGAACCGTTCCTCGAACGCCCGCATGACCTCGCGGGGCAGGGCGGCGCCCCCGGAGGCGGCCAGGCGCAGACCGGTGAGCTGGTCCGGGCGTACCGGCGAGTCGGCGTGCAGCATCTCGTTCCACATGGTCGGGACGCCGGAGACGACGGTGAGCCGGTGCTCGGCGGCCATCCGCAGCATCGCTCCGCCCGAGAACGGGTGGAGCAGGGAGACCGAGGCGCCCGCGTGCACGGCCATCAGCAGGACGGCCACCTGACCGAAGACATGGAAGAGCGGCAGCGCCGTCCCCACGCGGTCGTCCGCGCGCAGCCCCAGGACCTCGGCGTAGATACCGGCGGCCGCGGTGAGATTCGCGTGGGTGAGCACCGCGCCCTTGGGGCGGCCGGTGGTTCCCGAGGTGTACAGCAGGACCGCGGCCGCACCTCCGGTCACCTCGTGGACCCGGCCGGGGCGGCCCCCGGGACCCGGCCCGGCAGCTTCCGTCGCGGTCTGCCAGAACGCGACACCCGTCGCCGCCGCGGCCTCGCGCAGGACGTCGGACGTCTCGTGCGCCGCGACCGCGAGCGCGCAGCCCGCGTCGCGCAGGAAGTACTGGAGTTCGGCGCTGGTGCACTGGGGATTGACGGTCACGGCGACCGCCCCGTGCGCCAGGATGCCGAGGTAGGCGAACACGAAATCCGGTCCGGTCGGGGCGACGAGCAGTACCCGGCTGCCCGGCCGTACTCCGGCATCGCTCAGCCTGGCCCGGAACGCGTCGGCCCGTCCGGCCACTTCGGCATAGGACCACACCGAGCCGTCCGTCCTGAGGGCCGGGGCCCCGGGACTCCGCGCCGCGTGTTTCCAGACCGGTTCCACCGCGTTCGTCATCGGTGACCCGACCCGAGGTTTCCCCGGGCGGCCCGGCGCCGCGCGGATCGCCGCCCGGGTACGCCGGCCGGGCCGAAGGTGCCTGCTGCGTCCGATTCACTGTGGCAACCCTTGGGCACGGGTGGCACGCTCCGTTCACTCTCGGCTCGCTGTGACCCCGGTCCTGACCGGCGGCCCGGCGCGGGTGTTCGGGGCTTGGACGGTGTGGGCCGCCCTGGCCGCGGTGGTGCGTCGACACAGCCACTATGCAACATATTCGAGAATGTTGCACCCACTCTGCCGGGAAAGCCGCACAGCCTCCGCCGGGGCCGGGAGTCCCCGGCCCCGGCGCTGCTCACGCGCCCGCCGTGCAACCTATTTACGGGATGTTGCATGGCAGGTACTGTCAAGGGCTGTTACTCACCGTAAGGATGGCGCCAGGGAGGGACCCGATGACGACCGCACCCCTGAACGAAGCCCCGCCGAGCGGGGGACCATCGGGTGACCCGGAGCCCGCGATGTCGCCGCGCACCGACCCGCGCACCGACCCCCGCCTGCTGGCCGCGCTGACCGCACACGGCTTGGACGCAGCCGCAGCTCCGCCGCCCGTCGACCGCCACGCCGCCGCCGCGAGCCGGACGGAGTTCGTGGCGGCGCTGCACACCGCTTTCGAGGGGCTGTACGAGGCTCTGCCCGGCGAACTGCCCGGTGATGACACCGTCGGTATCGACTGTGTGACACATACGATCACGGGCGTGGACGGCAACACCATCACGCTGCGTATCTACCGCCCGGCGGGCCCGGACCGTGCCCTGCCGTGTGCCGTCTACTTCCACGGCGGTGGTATGACCGTGCTGGAGGCGGACAACAAGGTGCACCGGCGGTGGTGCCAGGACCTGGCGGCGAGCGGGATGCTCGCCATCGGAGTCGACTTCCGCAATGCCTACAGCCCCTCAGGGCCGCATCCCTTCCCGGCGGGCCTGAACGACTGCGCCGGCGCCGTGGCCTGGATCCACGCCAACCGGGACGCGCTCGGCATCAGCCGCCTCGTACTGCAGGGCGAGTCGGGCGGCGCCAACCTCGCCCTGGCCACCACGCTGAAGGCGAAGCGGGAAGGGCGGCTCGACGCCATAGACGGTGTCTACGCCACCGTGCCGTACATCAGCGGTGCCTACGGGTGGCCCGAGGCGCGGAAGCGTGCCGAACTGCCCTCCCTGGTGGAGAACGACGGCTACTTCACCACCTGCGCCACCCTGGACCTCCTGGTGGCCAGCTACGACCCACTCGGCGAGGACGCCGAGAACCCGTTGTGCTGGCCCTACTTCGCGACCGAGGCCGACCTCGCCGGTCTGCCGCCACATGTCATCGCGGTGAACGAACTCGACCCCCTGCGCGACGAGGGCATCGCCTTCTACCGCAAGCTGCTGCGCGCTGGCGTACCCGCGGTGGGGCGGGTCAACCTGGGCCTTGTCCACGGCGCGGACCTGATCTTCCGCCAGGCTGTCGCGGACGTCTACCTCGCGACCGTGCGCGACATCAAACGCTTCGCCGACAGCCTCGGAGCCGGCTGAGCCGAGGACAACGACCGGGACTTCTGACATCGACAGAGCCCGCCGGCCCGCCGGACGGATTCGTCCCGCGGGCCGGTTCACTCCTCACCCGCTCGTGTCTCGTCTCACGGTCCGGAATATGAACAGGGCTGACCGAAGCCGGGTGATCCCTCTACGCTGGCGGGCGCAGCTGGTTCGCCCCTGCCCGCCAGGCAGGCGCGTCGTAAGAGGGAACCCGGTGGGAATCCGGGACTGCCCCGCAGCGGTGAGCGGGAACGACCGCCGTCATACGCACTGGATCCGGGAAGCGGGTCCGGGAAGCGACGGCCAGTAGGTGTCTGCCTTCGGCGGACCTGCCCGCGAGTCCGAAGACCTGCCCGCTGCCCGCGTGCGACCGATCGCGCGCGGAGATCCCGGTGACCTCGTGGGCAGGTTGGGGTACCCCCGGACACAGTCCGGGGGCGTACACGTCGGACGGACGGCCTCGGTGCTCCGCGCCCGGTCCCGGACCGTCCGGCATGTCCTCCCTTCGCGCTCTCGTCCCGTCCCCGGGATGGACAGGAGACATCTCGCGAAGGAGAGTTCCGTGACAGCGAAGTCCGCAGCCGCGGCAGCACGGGCCACCGTGTACGGCTACCCCCGCCAGGGACAGCACCGGGAACTGAAGAAGGCCGTCGAGGGCTACTGGAAGGGCCGCGTCACCGCCGACGCCCTCCGGGAGACCGCCACGGGACTTCGCCGGGCGAACTGGCGGCGGCTGGCCGACGCCGGCATGCACGAAGTGCCGACCGGTGACTTCTCGTACTACGACCACATGCTGGACACCAGTGTCATGGTCGGCGCTGTCCCCGCCCGGCACCGTGACGCCGTCGCCGCGGACGCGCTCGACGGTTATTTCGCCATGGCGCGCGGCACCCAGGACGTCGCGCCGCTGGAGATGACCAAGTGGTTCGACACGAACTACCACTACCTGGTCCCCGAACTCGGCCCCGACACCGTCTTCACCGCCGACTCGGCGAAGCAGGTGGCCGAGCTGACGGAGGCCCTCGGGCTCGGCCTCAGCGCCCGGCCGGTCCTCGTCGGACCCGTCACCTATCTGCTGCTGGCCAAACCCGCACCCGGGGTGGCCGAGGACTTCGAGCCGCTGACCCTGCTGGACCGGCTGCTGCCCGTGTACGCGGAGGTCCTCGCCGATCTGCGGGCCGCCGGCGCCGAGTGGGCGCAGCTCGACGAACCCGCCCTGGTCCAGGACCGCACACCGGCCGATCTCAACGCCGCCGCCCGTGCCTACTGTGCCCTCGGCGCGCTCACCGACCGGCCCAAGCTGCTGGTCGCCTCCTACTTCGACCGACTGGGCGAGGCCCTGCCCGTACTGGCCAAGGCCCCCGTCGACGGCTTGGCCATCGACTTCACCGAGCGCGCGACCGGCAACCTCGACGACCTCGCCGCCGCCGGCGGACTGCGCGGCAAGCGCCTGGTCGCGGGCGTGGTCAACGGCCGCAACATCTGGATCAACGACTACGAGAAGTCCCTCACCACCCTCGGCACCCTGCTCGGCCTCGCCGAACAGGTCGATGTGGCGGCCTCCTGCTCCCTGCTGCACGTACCGCTCGACGCCCGCGCCGAACGCGACATGGACCCACAGATCGCCCGCTGGCTCGCCTTCGCCGAGCAGAAGACGACCGAGATCGTCACCCTCGCCAAGGGGCTGGCCCAGGGCACCGGCGCCATCGCCGCCGAACTCGCGGCCAACCGCGCCGACCTCGCCTCCCGCGCCGGGTCCGCGCTCACCCACGACCCGGCGGTACGGGCCCGTACCGCCGCGGTCACCGACGCCGACGGCCGCCGCCCGGAGCCGTACGCCGAGCGGACCACCGCCCAGCGTGCCCACCTCGGCCTGCCGCTGCTGCCGACCACCACCATCGGATCGTTCCCCCAGACGGACGAACTGCGCACCGCGCGAGCCGACCTGAGGGCCGGACGCATCGACACCGCCGGCTACGAGGAGCGCATCAAGGACGAGATCCGCGAAGTCCTCGCCTTTCAGGAGCAGGCCGGGATCGATGTACTGGTGCACGGTGAGCCAGAGCGCAACGACATGGTCCAGTACTTCGCCGAACAGCTCACCGGCTACCTCGCCACCCGGCACGGCTGGGTTCAGTCCTACGGCACCCGCTACGTCCGCCCGCCCGTCCTGGCCGGAGACATCTCCCGCCCCGAGCCGATGACCGTCCGCTGGACCTCCTACGCCCAGTCCCACACCGAACGCCCGGTCAAGGGCATGCTCACCGGACCGGTCACCATGCTCGCCTGGTCCTTCGTCCGCGACGACCAGCCCCTCGGCGACACCGCCCGCCAGGTCGCCCTGGCCCTGCGCGACGAGGTGAACGACCTGGAGGCCGCCGGTACCTCGGTCATCCAGGTCGACGAACCGGCCCTGCGCGAGACGCTGCCGCTGCGCGCCGCCGACCACGCCGAGTACCTGGCGTGGGCAACCGAGTCCTTCCGGCTGACCACCAGCGGCGTACGGCCCGGCACCCAGATCCACACCCATATGTGCTACGCGGAATTCGGCGACATCGTCCAGGCCATCGACGACCTCGACGCCGACGTCATCAGCCTGGAGGCGGCCCGCTCCCATATGCGGGTCGCCACCGAACTCGCCGCCCACGGCTATCCGCGCGAGGCCGGGCCCGGCGTCTACGACATCCACTCCCCGCGCGTCCCCACCGCCGAGGAGGCGGCCGCCCTGCTGCGCAAGGGACTTGAGGCCATCCCGGCCGAACGCCTGTGGGTCAACCCCGACTGCGGCCTGAAGACCCGCGGCTGGCCCGAGACCAGGGCCTCGCTGGAGAACCTGGTCACCGCGGCCCGCGAAGTCCGCTCGGGACTGGCTGCGCCAGGCGCCTGACAGCACCGGCCGGGGCGGGTTCGCGCGCCCGCCCCGGCGGTCAGGCCCGGGGGCCGAGCCTCAGTTCCGCCAGGGCTTCCGCGGCTCCGGCGTCGGGGCCCGACGAACGGCCCTTGGCCAGCGCGCGGTTCAGATGGCGCTCGGCGGCTTCCCGGTCGCCGCGGAACCGTGCGGCAAGCCCCAGACCGATCTCGGCGCGGACTTCGCCTCGGCTGTACGCCCGTTCCGCCGAGACGGACAGCGCGCGCTCGTACAGTTCCGTCGCCCGCTGGGCGTGGCCGCCGGCCAGGGCGGTCCGGCCGAGCGAGGTCAGCGCCTCGACGGCCTCGGTCCACAGCCCGAGTTCCTCGGCGACCAGGAGACCTTCCCGGTGCAGCCGCTCCGTCCGCGCGTGGTCGCCGTCGCGTTCGGCCGCGAGGGCCAGTGCCCGGGTGGCCCGGAGCTGCCCCCAGCGGTCTCCGACCTCATGGAACAGCGCGGCGCCCAGTTCCGCGTGGGATTCGCCCTGGGACGGGGCATGGCCGGCGAGTTCGACCAGGGCCGCGGCCTCGCCCCAGCGGTCGCGCGCGGCGCGTGCACCGGCCAGGCTCGCCTCCACCAGCCGCCGCCCCTCGTGAGGGTGGCCGTGGCCGGTCAGACCGGTGCCGACGAACCACTGCAACCGGGCCCGGAGCACCGGATCGCCGAGGCCGGCCGTCGGATCCTCACCGGACGGGACCGGTGTCGCCCCGGTCGGTGACGGTGAGTCAGCTGTTGGTGGCGGTGGCGGTGGCGGTGGCGGTGACGCGTCGGCCGGTGACGTACGCAGTTCCATTCCGGCCAGCCAGGCGCGCGCCGTCGTGCGCGCGGCCGGGACGGTCTCACCCACGGTGGCCAGTGCCGCCCGGAGCGACCTGCGGGCCTCGGTGAGCCGACCGCGCAGGAACCAGTACCACGTCATCGCGTTCACCAGCCGCAACGCGTGTCCGGCGTCGTTCCCGGTGATCGCGAGGTCGAGGGCACTGCGCAGATTGACCGTCTCCGCGTCCAGGCGCTCCAGGCAGCGCCGCTGGTCCGGGCCGCGCAGCCGCTCGCTCTCCCGCTCGGCCAGCTCCGTGCAGTATTGCAGGAACCCCGCGCGGACGGCGGCCGTCTCACCCGCCTCCGCGAGCCGTTCCGCGCAGTACGCGGCCACCGATTCGAGCAGCCGGAACCGGCCCGCCTCACGGACCACCAGCGAACGGTCCACCAGCCGGGACAGCAGGTCGGCCACCCGCTCGGCGGGCAGGTCCCGGTCGGCGCACACGGCCTCGGCGGACGGCAGGGTGCAGCCGTCGGCGTGCACGGCCAACCGCCGCAGCACGGTCCGCTCGTCCGCGGTCAGCAGTTGCCAGCTCCAGTCGAGCATGGCCCGCAGCGTCTGCTGCCGTGCGGGCAGCCCACGCGCCCGGACCTCGGGCAGCGCGGGCACCTCCCACGCCTCTCGGGAGCAGGGCGTCGCCCCTGGGGTGTAGGGCGGGGGTACCTCCCGCGCCCCTGGGGTGTAGGGCGGGGGTACCTCCCGCGCCCCCGGGGCGTAGGGGGCGAACCGGCCGTCCAGCCGCCTCGCCAGTTCGTCCGGGCTCAGCGTCCGCAGCCGGGAGGCCACGAGTTCCAGCGCGAGGGGGATGCCGTCCAGCCGACGGCAGATGGCGGCCACGGCCGGTGCGTTGTCCGCGTCGAGGACGAAGCCGGGCACCGCTGCCGCCGCCCGCTCCACGAACAGTTCGACGGCGCCGGCCCGGGCGACCGCTCCCGGATCGGTGTGCTCGGGCAACGCCAGCGGGGGCACCGGATGCACCACCTCGCCGGGAATGCCGAGGGCTTCCTGGCTGGTGACCAGCAGGTGCCCGCCGGGCACCGCCGACAGCAGGGCTCCGGCGAGCGCGGCGACCGGCTCGATCAGGTGCTCGCAGTTGTCCAGCAGGATCAGCAGGCGCTTCTCGGCCACCGCCCGGCCCAGCCAGCCCACCAGGTCGTCCAGGTTCGGCTCCGACGCCGCCGTGTCGCACAGCCCCAGGGTCGTGATGACCCGTTCGGCGATGTCGTCCGGGGCCGAGGCGGCACTCAGACCGGCCAGTTCGATCAGCCACACCCCGTCGGGGAAGAACTCGGCCAGGTCGCGCGCCGCGGCTGTCGCCAGGCGCGTCTTCCCGACTCCGCCGAGACCGGTCAGCGTGACCAGCCGGATGCCGGAGTCCGGGCTCAGCCGTTCCCGCACCTGGGCGACCGCCTTCCGCCGACCGATCAACGAGGTCAGCGGGGTGGGCAGGTTGGTACGGCACGACAGCGACTCGACGGTCGGCGGCGCCAGATGCGGCTCCTGGCGCAGGATCGCCTCGTGCAGCGTGGTGACTCCCGGCCCGGGTGACACCCCCAGCTCCTCGTCCAGCCGGCGCCGCAGCTCCTGGAAGCTCCGCAGTGCGTCGCCCTGCCGCCCGGCCCGGTACAGCGCGCGCATATGGGCCATGCGCAGTCGTTCGCGCAGTGGATGCCGCCCCACCAGTTCGCCCAGTTCCGTGGCCAGCGTCAGGTGTTCGCCCAGCGTCAGCCGCACTTCGGCCTGGTCCTCCAGGACGGTCAGGCGCAGCGCTTCCAGCCGGGCGATCTCACCGCCGGCGAACAGGGACTCGGCGACGTCGGCGTAGGCCGGGCCCCGCCACAGCGCGAGCGCGTCGGCGAACAGGTCTCCCTTCACCGCCGGTGCCTCGTGGGCGCGGGCGCGCTCGGCCAGTTCCTGGAACCGCAGCGCGTCGACCGAGCCGACCAAGCCGACAGAGTCGACAGAGTCGACAGAGCCGTCTGCGTCGGCTGCGTCGGCTGGGTCGTCGGCGGTCTCCGCCAGCAGCAGCCGATAGCCCCCGGGCTCGCGGACCACCTGTTCCCGGCCCAGCACGCGGCGCAGCTGGGAGATCTTGGTCTGGAGCGCGTTGACCGATCCACCCGGCGGATCGCCCGCCCACAGGTCCTCGATGAGACGGTCCGCGGGTACCGGTCCGCCGCCGTGGATCAGCAGATCCGCCAGCAGGGCGCGCACTTTCGCTTCGGGGACTCTGACCGGCAGCCCCTGGGCGTCCCAGACGGCCAGCGGGCCGAGCACTCCGTAACGCATCGTCGCAGTGTAGCCCCGGCGGACCATCAGGAATTCGTGCGTGCCGGTCGGCACAGTGACGACGCACGTTCGCGAACCTCGAACCTGATGGGAGTGCGATGAGCGCACCGACCGTACACAGAGCCGGTCCCCGGGAGTGGGGAGGGCTGGCGGTCCTCTCGCTGCCCACCGTGCTGCTCGGCCTCGACGTCACCGTGCTGTACCTGGCGCTTCCCTCGCTGGCGGAGGACCTGCGCCCGAGCAGCACCGAAGCTCTGTGGATCATGGACGCCTACGGCTTCCTGATCGCCGGCCTCCTGATCACCATGGGCACGCTGGGTGACCGGATCGGCCGCCGGAAGCTGCTGATGATCGGCGCAGCCGCCTTCGGGGCCGTCTCGGTGGTGGCCGCCTACTCCGGCAGCACTGAAATGCTCATCGCCGCGCGCGCGGCGCTGGGGATCGCCGGTGCCACACTGATGCCCTCCACCCTCGCCCTGATCAGCAACATGTTCGCCGACGCGCGCCAGCGCTCACTGGCGATCGGTGTGTGGGCGACCAGCTTCGCGCTCGGTATGGCCCTCGGGCCGGTGGTCGGCGGCGCGATGCTGGCCCGGTTCTGGTGGGGTTCGTCGTTCCTGCTCGCGGTCCCGGTCGCGATCGTCCTGCTGGTGGCCGCCCCGGTGCTGATCCCCGAGTACCGCGCGCCGCGGAGCGGCCGGTTCGACCTGCTCAGCGTCGGGCTTTCACTGGTCGCGATCCTGCCGGTGATCTACGCGGTGAAGCGGGTCGCCAAAGATGGCCTCGACGCCCCCACGACCGTCGCAGCGGTGATCGGCCTGGTGTTCGCGGTGCTGTTCGTCCGGCGCCAGGGCGGCCTGGCGAGCCCGTTGCTGGACGTGCGGCTGTTCACCAACCGTACGTTCAGCGCCGCGCTGAGCGTCCTGCTCGTCGCTCTGATCGGCGTCGGCGGCTCGATGCTGCTGATCACGCAGCAGCTCCAGCTCGTGGAGGGCCTGCCTCCCGTCGAAGCGGGGATGTGGATGGGGCCGCCCGCGCTGATGATGTTCGTGGCCGCGATCGGGGCGCCGCTGATCGCGCGCCGGGTGCCGCCGGGGATCGTGGTGGCCGTCACCCTGGCGCTCTCCACCCTTGGGTATGTGCTGCTGGCCCAGGTGAACGCCACGGGCGGCATCGTCCTGATCGTGATCGGTTTCGCACTGGTCTATCTCGGACTCGGGGCGGTCGCGGCCCTGGGCACGGACCTGGTGGTCGGCGCCGCGCCACCGGAGAAGGCCGGTTCGGCCTCGGCGATGTCGGAAACCGTGCAGGAACTGGGCCTCGCCCTGGGGGTGGCGATCCTCGGCAGTCTGGCCACCGCCGTCTACCGGGGCCGCATCGGCGACGAGATCCCCGCCGGTACGCCGGCCGGGGTGGCCGAGGCGGCGGGCGACAGCCTCGCCGGCGCGTCCTCGTCGGGGCACCGGATGCCCGCCGACTGGCTCGACCAGGCCAAGGAGGCGGCCACCTCCGGGCTGAACCTCGCGATGCTGGTCGCCGCGGTGGGCGCCCTGGTGCTGTCCGTCCTGTCCGCCGTGGCGCTGCGGCACATCGGCACCATCGGCGGCGACGGGCCGGGGACCGGCGAAGCCGTCGGCGGGGGACCCGCCGGGCCGGCGGTCTGAGCGCGGCGGAATGTGTCCCGGCGTCACATACGGAGTACGTCGCTGGTGAGCGTGGAGGTGGTGAAGCCGTTGGTGGCGCTGACGCGGACGCGGACCTCCTGGCCGGGAGTGAAGTCGCCCCGGTCCAGCGTGACGGTGGGGTCCTTGAGACCCACGCCCACGGTCTGCCAGCCGCGCCCGCCGTCGGTGCTGACCTGGACGGTGAAGGTGTGGCCCGCGGCCGGCGGTTCGGCGAGGTCGGCGGTGAGTTCCAGCCGCCCCGCGGCCCTGCTGCCTGCCCGTACCGCCCGCACGGCCGGTGGCGTACCGGCGGCGTGGAACGTGTCCGCGACGGTGCCGTCGATCAGCAGCTCGACCGTCGCCGTGCCGGGCCCGGCGGTGACGACCGTGTCCACGATGCCGACCCGGTCGTCGCCGGGACCGAGTTCGGAGTTGAGCTTGACCGGTGTGCGGTACTCCCCGGCGGTCGTACCGTCCGCTGTCCTCATCCGCAGGGCGACCGCCGGCGCTCCTTCGGCCGGACCGCCGGTGGCCGCGAGTTCCGGGACCGGGTTGACGTAGGCGATCGTGCCGACACCGCGGGTCAGGTTCACCTGGGCGACGACGCTCACGGAGGTCGGCTCGGCGGGGACCGGGCCGTCGGCGGCGGTCTGCCGTGTCGTCCGCCGGGGGTACGGGCTGTCCGGCCGGCCCCCCGAAGGGGCGGGGGCAGCGCCCCCGGCACCGGCACTGGCACCGGCAGTCGCCGGGAGTGTGTCCTCGGCGAGGAGGCGGCGCCGGATCGCATCGTAGGTGTACACCGACAGCCACTCCCGGACGCAGTAGGTCATGACGTCGTGCCACTGCGCGCCGGGCATCGCGGCGAACGGCAGCCGGTTCGCCGGGTCACCGACGTCGAAGCCGCCGAACCCGGCGTCGGAGGTGGACAGCCGGCCGCCGGGGAAGGGGTAGTTGTTGATGTCGTCCTGGCTTTCGCCACAGGCTCCCGGATGCAGGCGCCCGAAGGTGTGGCCCAGCTCGTGGCCGCCGTACCAGTCCCCGTACGAACCGTCGAAGTCCCACTCGTACGTTCCCGGGCCGGTCGGTCCGGAGGCGACCACCGCCGGATCGGGGGTGCCGGTGGGGATGCCGGACGAGCAGCCGCGCATGAAGAACCCCGTGCCGCTCCCCGTGCCCCGGTCATCGGCGACCATCCCGTAGTAGTGCGTGCGCCGGTCCGTGCCCGCGTTCACGTCCAGCGCCCGTATCGCGGCGATCTGCGCGTTGACATCGCCGCACCCGAAGGGCGCGGTCGCCGTGGCGGCCACGGTCACCTGGGTGGCCGCCACCCGGCTCACCGGGTAGGCCCGGCCCAGCCAGGAGATCAGCAGGTCGACGTCCAGGTTGGTGGGCGCCCTGGTGACGGGCGGGCTGCCCCAGGGATAGGTGACGCGGATGACGCGCACCCGCAGGGGCGCACCGGGCTGGAAGGTGACGGTCGGCCGGGACTGGTCCTCGAACCGCAGGAGCCTGCCGCTCGCGGCATCCCTGAGACCGGTGAGCCGGACGGCGAGCTGGCCGGCGGCGGTGACGTTCGCCGGGAGCAGGAAGTTGAGGCTCCGCGCCGCGTCGCCGCGCGCCTTGGTGATGTCGCCCGCGTCGGCGGGGTCGAGTACGACCGTGTTGCTGGAATTGATGGTGACCGGCGCCGGGACCGCCGTCGACCGTACGGTCAACTGCCCGGATACGGTGAACGGATCGAACCCGTGGTAGTTCGGGTAGGCCCGCACCACGGTCCGCTTACCGGCGATCAGCGGCACGGAATGGGCGAGGTCCTGCACCGCCTGGGTGACCTCAAGAGCGTTCACCTGGAGCGGCTCGGCGCCCGGGTCCCCCGGGGACAGCGTGACGCTGTTCACCGACGACTCGGTGTCCGGACGCACCACCTCGACCCTGCGCCCGCTGGTCAGCGCGTGGGCGAACATCGTGGTCATGGCGCGTTTCCCGGCCATCGTCGGGTGCGCCTCGTCGGGCGCCGAGCTGATCGTCAGCACCTCGGCCCCCGTCAGCTCCGGCCCCACCCATACGCGGGTGACGGGCCCGGGATCGCAGGTCATCCTGTGAACGAATCCGAAGATCGTGACTGTCATGCCGTCTGACCTCCATGCCAGTAGGGCGGCCCGCCGGGCCCCCATGGCCGTACGGACACCAGTGCGTCAGACGGGCTCGACCCGGAGCCGGAGGATCTCGGATCCACCGTCGTCGTGGGCTGCCGCGACCACGCGGTAGTTCGTCGCGGCGGCGGCGAGCGTCTGGATGAGGTTCGCGGCGTAGGCGGACTGCGCGGGCGTCGCGCTGACGGTGACCACGAGAAGGGTGTTGTTGGTGGCGGTCGGTCCCAGCCAGGCACAGGCACGGGTGTCCGACTCAAGGGTCAGGCGCTGGACCAGACCGATTGTCTCTGCCATGAGGTTCTCTTTCCGCGCGTGGTCACAGCGGGTGCTTCAACAGGTCGAGTTCCATGGCCAGTTCGCTGAGATACCGCAGGTCACCGCTGACCCGCACCCCGCCGGCGAGATACCTTTCGCGCGCGTCGACCTTCCCGTCGAGGATGTCCCGCACGGCGGTCGCATCGCCCACGACCTCGATCAGCGGGCTGACGGCCACGGCCGAGGTCTCGGCGACCACGACATCACCCTGCCGCGTCCCCGACAGCTGATACGTGCCGCCCCCTTCGCCGGTCAGGCGGAGAACGATGTCTCCTGGGCGCGAGCAGCCGGCGCGTGCGATGCTCGCGGCCACGTCCCGCAGCGAGGACTCCAGCGCGCGTGGGGGCGTGTTCGAGCCGTTGGACATGGACATGGCTGTCACCTGCCGAATCGATGACGCGAGCCCTTGGGCCTGCCATGACCCGCGAAGCCGGGGATCCAGGGGACTCGGAATCTCAGAGGGCTCAGCGGGCTCAGCGGGCCCAGAAGTCTCAGGGCGCTCAGGGGCCGGAGCCCGTGGCCTCCCGATCGATGTTCACCCGTTTCGACCAGGATCGTCCCGCGCCCCGACGGCCGCAACCGGACACGACGGTTCGCCGGAGGACGGAAGGACGCGGTGGCCTCCTTGACCTTGCCGCGACGTCAGCGTTTCTCCTGGGTTCATGCGAATCACCGAGCTTGCGGGACGATCTCCCGGAGAGGACATCGAGATGACTTCCACCCCCGAGAAGAACATGGCCCTGCTGCGCACCGCGTTCCAGTTGGTGGAGAGCGGCGACCTCGACGCGGCCGAGCGGATGCTCACCGAGAACTTCATCGCCAACCTCCCCGGGATCCCTGCCCCGCGGATCGGCCGGGAGGTCTGGCGTATGGGTACTCAGGGCATGAGGGACGCGTTCCCCGACCTGAAGATCAATGTCCAGGACATGTTCGGCGTCGGCGACAAGGTGACGGTGCTGGTCCACTTCGAGGCAACGCACCAGGGTGTGTTCCAGCAGTTCGAGGCGACGGGCCGTGAGGTCGGTTTCCGGAGCGTCGAGGTCTACCGCATCGAGGGTGACAAGATCGCCGAGGAGTGGGTCGCTCCGGACCTGCTCAGCCTGATGCGGCAGATCTCGCCCGACCCCACCGGCCACTGATCCGGGGGTGGCCGGACCCGGCCCGGCATCACGC